>NZ_AZSN01000297.1:0-2397 GCF_000576225.1 Methylibium sp. T29-B
CCATGTGCTGCCGTCGGCCGCACCGATCGAGCGTTCCAACCAGGCCGCGCAGCTGGCCGAGCTGCGCGCCGCCCGGACCCTGGCCGACAAGCGCGTCGCGCGCCTGCAGGCACTGGCCGACACGGTGCCGCGCAAGGAGATCGATGCCGCCGAGAGCGAGGCCGCCAGCCTGGCGGCCCGCATCGCGGCGGTGGGCGGCGGCCTGGCGCTGCGCGAGGCGCTGACGGCGCCGGTGGCGGGCGTGATCGCTCGGCACATGTGGTGGCCGGCCAGGTGGTCGACGCCCGCGAGCTGGTGTTCGAGATCGTCGACCCGACGCGCCTGCGCATCGAGGCGCTGGCCTTCGATGCCGCCCTCGCCGCGAACATCGGCAGCGCGACGATGGCCGTCGGCGAGCGACGCGTGCCGCTGGTCTTCGTCGGCGCCGCGCGCAGCCTGCGCGAGCAAGCGCTGCCGCTGAGCTTCCGCGCCGAGGGCGCGGCGCTCGAGGCGCTGGCCGTCGGCCAGCCGGTGCGGGTGTTCGTGCAGACGCGCGACACGGTGCAGGGCATCGCCGTGCCCGTGGCCGCGCTGATGAAGAACGCCGCCAACCAGACCATCGTCTGGGTCAAGACGGCCCCGGAGCGCTTCGAGCCCCGGGCGGTGACCACCGAAGCGCTGGACGGCATCCACGCCGCGGTGACCTCGGGGCTGAAGCCCGGTGATCGGGTCGCGACGCAAGGCGCGACCCTGATCAACCAGGTCCGCTGAAGGAGCCCGCGATGTTCAAGTGGCTCCTCGACAACAGCCTGAGCAACCGGCTGCTGGTGATCATCGCCAGCGTGGTGCTGATGGCCTACGGCGCATTCACGCTCTCGCGCACCCCGGTGGACGTGTTCCCCGACCTCAACAAGCCCACCGTCACGGTCATGACCGAGGCCGGCGGCATGGCCGCCGAGGAGGTGGAGCAGCTCATCACCTTCCCGCTCGAGACCACGATGAACGGGCTGCCCGGCGTGGAGTCGGTGCGCTCCACCTCGTCGGCCGGCCTGTCCTTCCTCTACGTCACCTTCGACTGGCGCACCGACATCTTCCGCGCCCGCCAACTGGTGTCGGAGCGCCTGTCGGCGATGGAGGAAGGCCTGGCCGAGGGCGTGCTGCCGCGCATGGGGCCGGTCAGCTCGATCATGGGCGAGATCCTGCAGATCGCGATCCCGGTCGACGCGGCGAAGATCTCGCCGATGGCGGTGCGCGAGTACGCCGACTGGGTGCTGCGCCCGCGGCTGCTGGCGGTGCCGGGCGTGGCGCAGGTGATCCCGATCGGCGGTGAAGTGCGGCAGTTCCAGGTGCAGCCGGACACGCAGCGCATGGCCGAGCTGGGCGTCACGCACGAGCAGCTGGAGGCCGCGCTGCGCGGCTATTCCAGCAACACCTCGGGCGGCTTCCTGGAACTCAACGGCCGCGAGGTGCTGATCCGCAACCTGGGCCGCACCTCCCGGCTCGAGGACCTGAAGGACCTGGCGCTCACCGCCCGAGACGGCCAGCCGCTGCTGCTGCGCCAGATCGCCGAGGTGAGCTTCGCCGCCGCGCTCAAGCGCGGCGACGCCGGCTTCGAGGGCAAGCCGGCCGTGATCCTGGGCATCCAGAAGCAGCCGACCGCCGACACCATCGCGCTGACGCGCGCGCTCGAGGAGGCTCTGCTCGGACTGAAGTCCTCGCTGCCGACGGGCATGGAGGCGCCGCAGGTCACGTTCCGCCAGGCGAGCTTCATCGAGGCCTCGATCACCACGCTGCAAGGCAAGCTGATCGGCGCTTCGGTGTTCGTCGCGCTGATCCTGTTCTTCTTCCTCGGCACACTGCGCCCGACGCTGATCGCGCTGACCGCGATCCCGGTCTCGATCTTCATCACCGCGCTGGTGTTCCGCTACTTCGGGCTGTCGATCAACACCATGACGCTGGGCGGCCTGGCGATCGCCATCGGCGGGCTGGTCGACGACGCGGTGGTGGGCGTGGAGAACGTGCTGCGGCGCCTGAAGGAAGACCGCGCGAAGCACCCCGACAAGCGCCTGCACCCGATCGAGATCGTGGGCCGCGCCACGATGGAGGTGCGCTCGGCCATCCTGTACGCCACGGTGATCATCGTGCTGGTGTTCATTCCGCTGTTCGCGCTGCCGGGGCTGGAGGGCCGGCTGTTCGTGCCGCTCGGCATCGCCTTCATCGTCTCGACGCTGGCCTCGCTGGTGGTCTCGGTGACGGTCACGCCGGTCCTCGGCTTCTACCTGCTGCCGCGGATGAAGAACATCGACCACGGCGACACCCGGGTGCTGGCCTGGCTGAAGGCCGGCTACCGCCGCAGCCTGCAGCGGGTGCTCGACCGCCCGCGCGCCGCGCTGGCCGCCGCCGCCGCGGCGGTGCTGG
>NZ_AZSN01000298.1:0-2395 GCF_000576225.1 Methylibium sp. T29-B
CGGCTGTAGTCGTGGTCGTACTTTCTGATATGCATGGTTGTCTCCTACTTCGTTGTCGACAATTCGCAGTCCCCACCCAGCGGGGGGCGGCGCACTCTCACAGGGCTCAGGCAGGCACCGCCGTCTGAGACTTCTTCTCCAGGGATTCGGACAGGGCCGACATGTCGCTGTCGAGGAACTTCGGCCGGATCAGGTAGACGAGCAGCGGCAGCAGCACCAGCGCCAGCACCATGTTGATGAGCATCAGGATCACCAGCAGCAGGCCGGTGTCGGACAGGAACTTCAGCTCCGACAGGAAGTACCACGGCGCCAGCCCGATCGTCATCAGCGAGGCGGTGAAGAAGATGGCCTTGCCGCAGGTCTTGAGCGCCACCCGGATCGCCACGCCCAGGTCCTTGTTGGCCACCTGGTATTCCTCGCAGATGCGCGTCATGAGGTAGATGCCGTAGTCGATGCCGACCCCGATGCCGATGGCCAGGATGGGCAGCGAGTTGACGTCCAGGCCGACGCCGGCGAGCGACATGGAGGCGGTGAGCATGGCGTTGGCCAGGTTCACCGGGATGAGCAGCAGCAGGCCCGCGACGATGGAGCGGTAGGCGAGCGAGCAGCCGATCAGGATGACGAGGTTCAAGGCCAGCAGGATGCGGCTTTCGTAGCGCACCACGGTGTCGTTGATGGATTGCTGCAGCGCGATCGCCCCGGAGGCCAGCCGGATGGTGAAGGTGGGGTGCTCGGGGCCGACCTTCTCGACGCAGGCGCGCGCCTGCGCCAGCGCGGTATCCACCGTCTCCTGCTTGTTGTTGGAGTACCAGAGCGAGACGGTGCCGTTCTTCTGTTCGAAGTCGGTGACGTGCAGGAAGGCCTTGGCGTTGGTGCCGGCCATCAGGCCGGTGACGGCGGCCGAGGCGGAGGCGTCGTCGTTGTCGAGCGGCGACCACTTGGGGTTGCCGCCGCTGAAGACGCGGTTGGCTTCGGGCGCGAGGTCGGCGAAGGACAGGGTGGCCGTGGGCGGGTTGGGGCTGCTCTCCAGGCAGTGCTGGAGGTCGCGCATCGTGGTGAGGGTGTCGCTCTGGCGCACGATGCGGGCGTTGCCCTTGCCTTCGAACACGACTTCCATGGTCATGGAGCCGGGGAAGTGCTGGTTGATCTCGCGCACGGCGAGGTTGAACTTGGAGTCGTAGCGCAGCAGGTTGGTGCCTTCGACGGGGTTGCCGACCTGCACGCGCAGCATGAGGAAGACGGCGACGATGCCCAGGACGATGAAGACGATGCCGGTGTAGCGGGCGTTGCGTCCGGTGGAGAGGGCAGCGAAGCCGCCGAGCGTGCCCTGGATGCCGCGTTGGACGGGGCCGCTGTGCTGGTCGGTGCCGAGCAGGTGCTCGATGTTGTTCGGCCTCGGCATGAGGCTGAGCAGGATGGGGGTGAGGAAGACGCTGCAGGGGACGAGGTTGAGCGCCCACAGGCCGGTGAAGAGGGCGAAGCGCTCCATGGCCGGGATGGGCGCGAGGGCGACGAGGAGCAGGCCGCACACGTCGGTGAAGATGCCCAGGGTGCCGGGGTAGACGAGGGAGACGAGGGAGAGTTCGGCGGCCTTGTCCTTGGGGTGGCCGTCGTGCAGGAGTTCGAAGTAGCGCTCGGTGGCTTGCACGCAGTGGCTGAAGCAGCGGGCGATGAGCAGCAGCGGCACGACCATGAGCAGGGGCTCGACGGGCAGGCCGAGCCAGCCGACGAGGCCGAAGCCCCAGATGGCCGAGACGGTGCTGACGAGCACCGGCACGAGGATGCCGGCGACGTTGCGCATGTGGAAGGCGAGCACGCCGAACATCAGGATCAGGGTGATCGCGAAGATCTCGAGGGTGTTGTCGCCGAAGGCGTAGATCCACCCGGTCATGACGGGGAAGCCGGCGGCGTGGATCTCGTGCGCGCCGTCGGTCTCGTTCTTGACGATGGCCTGGACGGCGTCGAAGACCTTGCCGTAGTCGACGGATTGCTCGATGAAGGTGGCGTTGACGATGGTGGCGGTGCCGTCGGAGGACACCAGGAAGGTGTTGGCCCCGGGCGATTCGTCGACGCGCCGGCGGATCTCGGTGAGCTGCTCTGCCGTCTTGGGCAGCTCGTCGTCCATGATGGGCTGCGAGAAGATGCCGTCGGGGGTGATGACGGTGTAGCGCGCCTTGGAGGTGGCGATCGAGAGGATCTGGTCGTGGTCGACCCCGGGCGTGAGGTCGATGTCGCGCGAGATGCGCCACACCTTCTCCAGCGTGTCAGCCTGGAACACGTCCTTGCCGTCGGTCCGCTTGATCATCAGCGTGACGGTCAGCGGGTTGCCGAAGTTCGAGTGGTCCTTGTAGACCTGCACGAAGGGGTGATTCTTCGGGAACAGGTCCGAGAAGAT
>NZ_AZSN01000299.1:0-2372 GCF_000576225.1 Methylibium sp. T29-B
CGCGGTCGGCCGGGCCACCGCGCTGCACGGCGACGAGCGCGGCACCGGCTGCGGCGCCGGTGGTCTCGTGAACGACGTCTCGGGCGCTCACGCCGAGCCAGCCGCGGCTGACGCGGCCGGTGGCGATGATCTGCTCCATCACCTGCCGGGCGAGGCTCACCGGGATCGCGAAGCCGATGCCCTGCGAGCCGCCGCTGCGTGAATAGATGGCGGTGTTGATGCCCACCAGATGGCCGGACGCGTCGACCAGCGCACCGCCTGAATTGCCGGGATTGATGGCCGCGTCGGTCTGGATGAAGTTCTCGAACGTGTTGATGCCGAGTCGGTTGCGGCCGGTGGCGCTCACGATGCCCTGCGTCACCGTCTGGCCCACGCCGAACGGATCGCCGACGGCCAGCACGATGTCACCGATCTGCACCGAGGCGGGATCGGCAAAGGTGATGGGCTGCAGGCCCTTGGCGTCGATGCGCAGCACCGCGAGGTCGGTCTCCGGGTCCGTGCCGACGACCCGCGCCTCGGCCACTTTGCCGCCGGGCAGCATCACGGCGATCTCGTCGGCGCCCTCGACGACGTGGTTGTTGGTCAGGATGAAACCCTGTGCGGCCACGATCACGCCCGAGCCAAGGCTCGACTGGCCCTGCGCGGCTTCCTCCTCGGAGCCGCCATACGGCCGCAGCCAGCCGGGCAGTTGCCGTGGCGGAGCCTTGCGCGTGTAGATGTTGACGACCGAAGCCGAGGCCTTCGCCGCTGCCGCACGGAAGCCGCCCTCCAGGCGTGCCACGACGGCCTTGGCACCCGGTGCGGAGGCCGCCGGGTCGGCATGGGGTGCCTCTCGCAGCGCCACGATGTCCGGGCGCGCAGGTGTGGCGGGCTCGGGCCCGAACGCCCGCCAGGCGATCAGCAGACCCGCGGAGACCGCGATCACCTGCGCGATGAGCAGCCACAGCCGCCAGACCAGGGACGGGCGAGTGTCGTTCACGATGCGATTCCCTCCATCAGTTCTTCCAGTGCGCGCGCCATCGGTTCGACGACGCTGATCTCGTTGGAGGCGTGCGGCACCGTGTCGCAGGTGAGCACGCGGGCCGGCCCGGTGGCCAGCAGTTCTTCGTAAGCCCCCGGCGCGAAAAGCGCATGCACGCCGATGCACAGCGGCGCGGGCAGGCCGACTCGGCGCACGCTGGCGACGGCCTGGATCATGGTGCGTGCGCTGGAGACGATGTCGTCGACCAGCACTGGCTGGCGGTCGGTCCAGGCCGACACGTCCGGCAGGCTGACCTCGACATCGCGGTCGCCGCGGCGGATCTTCTGCAGCACGGTCCAGGGTGCGCCCGCGGCGGCGGCGACTTCCGCGACCCATTGCTCGCTCTCCGAGTCGGGCCCGATCAGCAGCGGGCGGTCGACGTGTGCCGCGACCCAGCCGGCGATCAGCGGCGCCGTGTGCACCACCCGTGTCGGGATGCGGTAGATCTCGCCGAGTGCGTGGTAGCGGTGCAGATGCGGGTCGGCCGTCACCAGCGCATCGAAGGCGGTGGACAGCAGCGCCGCGTAGGAGCGTGACGTAACGGCTTCGCCGGCATGGAAGCGCCGGTCCTGCCGCAGGTAGGCGAGGTACGGGGCCGCCAGCAGCACCTTCGCCGCGCCGAGGTCGCGTGCTGCGTCTGCCGCGAAGAGCAGCGGCAGGGTCTTCTCGTCGGGTCGCGCCAAGCTGCAGGTGAGCACGACGGTCCGGCCCGTCACGTCCGCATCCAGGCGGACCAGTGACTCTCCATCCGGAAAGCGGTGCAGTTCCAGGGCCGCACGCTCGGCCTGTAGCGAGCGAACCAGCCGGTCGGCAAAACCCTCGTCGCCGGGCAGATGGAAGACGATGGCTCTCACGACGCCTCCGCGATCTGGAAGATGGGGGGGCGCGCGTCGACGAACTGCTGCGCATAGGCCAGTTCCCCGGGGGCCTGCGCATGCAGCGTGAAGAGCGGCTGTCCTCTCTGCACGACGTCGCCGAGGCGGGCATGGACGTCGACGCCGGCCGCCGGTGCGTTCGGGGCGCCGGCGAGCTTGGCGGCTCTTGCCAGCACGCGGTTGTCGACGGCCGTGATGCGCCCCGCCGAGGGCGCCTCGACGACCCGCCGGTGCGGTGCCAGCGGCACGTCGCGCAGTCCACCTTGGGCCTCGCAGATGTCGGTGAACTTGGCCCACGCGCGTCCATCGGAGAGCACCTCGGTCGCGAGACGCAGTCCCTGGCCTTCTGGCGCCGCGCCGCCGAGTTCCAGGATGTCGCCGGCCAGGCGCAGCGCGCGCTGCTTCAGGTCGTCCGGGGCATCGGCCTGCCGGCGCAGCACGGCCAGCACGTCGCGGGCCTCCAGCGCCGGGCCGAT
>NZ_AZSN01000300.1:0-2357 GCF_000576225.1 Methylibium sp. T29-B
CGGCCAGTTCAAGGGCCAGGTCGATCCCAAGCTCAACCCGCCCAGCCTGTTCCAGGTGCAGAACCTGCGGGGGGGCGACTGACATGAGCCACCCCACCCTCAGCCGCGCCGCGATGGAGAAGGTGATCCGCACCTACTACGACGGCTGCAACGAGGCCGACGAGGCGAAGATGATCGCCTGCTTCGTGCCCGAGGCCGTGCACTACTTCCCGGCCGGCATGTACGGCGGCGCCTTCCGGGGCGCTGCGCAGATCGCCCACCGCTGGCGCACGGCGGTGGAGACGCTGGGCTCGTACTGGACGATCGATGCGCTGGTGATCGACGCCGAGACGGCCGAGGCGGCGATCGAGTGGACGCACTTCAAGACGAACCAGGACAAGGTGCTGCGCGGCGCCGAGTGCGTGGAGTTCGACCGCGCCTCGGGGCTGATCCGCGAGATCCGCGCCTTCTACGCGTCGCCGCAGGCCGAGGGCATCGCCCGGCTCGAGCTGGGCGACTTCGACTACGCGGGGCGCGGCTACCGCGTCACGTCACCGCGCAAGCCGGCCTGAGGCAGCCACCGTGCCGGATGGCACGCCCCCGGCCTGCAGGGCCCGGGGCGTGCGCCCGCTGGTACGGACCCTGCTATCCCGGGGCAACGTTTCCACGCGGCTGCCACGAGCCGAGCAAGATGCCACAGAGTCTGATGACGGCGCACGCAGAACGTGCGCCCTCCCGGCCCCAGACCGGTGCCCCGGCGACGCTGAGGCTGTCGGGCGAGGTCTACGGCACGCTGATCAACCTGTCCGGACGGCGGCGCTTCACCTCGCAGCGCGTGGTGCTGTATGCGGTGCTGGCGATGCAGGGCCGCGACGGCGCGCTGGCGTTGTCCGCGGAGGCCCTGGCGGTGTTCCGCAAGGCCCACGCGGCGCTGGTGGACGGCGACGACACGCTGCCGGGCCTGTACTGCGACGAACTGCGCGACGCCTACTTCGGCGCGACCGGCGCCGACCGCGTGATCCGAAGCTTCATCGAGCTGGCCGAGCGGGTGCTGGAGGCCATCCCGCTGCGCACCCGCGCGGTGCCCGACCTGCTGGAGCAGCTGGTCGAGAGCGCCACGCCGCTGCTGGCGGTGCTGAACCGCGTGACCCAGGTCTACGAGGACCTGGCGAAACGCCAGGCCGCGACGGTGAAGAAGCAGCTGGCGGGCGTGATGGGCGAGATCGAGACGATCGCGAAGCAGGCGCGCATCGTGTCGTTCAACGCGCAGGTGATCGCGGCGCGGGCCGGCGACTCGGGACGGGAGTTCGCGGTGGTGTCGGCCGAACTGACGCAGATCACCGGCAAGCTCGACGGCCTGGTGCGCGAGGCGATGCGCAGCTCGGTGGCGTGAGCCGGCTCAGGCCAGCCACTGGCTGGCCACGACGTGCACGCCCAGCCCGACGCTGAACAGCGCCACGATCACGCTGAGCGCGCGGTGGTAGCGGCCGAGGTGGCTGGCGGTCAGGCGCATCGGCAGCGCCACGGTCCAGGACAGCGCGGCCATGCCGACCACCGAGCCCAGGCCGAACAACACGACGTAGAGCAGGCCGACCCAGGGGTCGCGCACCTGTTGCAGCGTCAGCAGCACCAGCGCGGCCGAGCCGGCCAGCCCGTGCACCATGCCGACCAGCAGCGCGCGCAGCGGCAGCGGGCGGTGTTCGTGCCGGTGCTGGCGGTGATCGTGCGGCGCGGTATCGCCGCGGTGCGAGTGCGCGTGGAAATGCGGCGCGGCATCGGCACGGGCGGCGTCGCCGTCGAGCGAGGCGGACCCCGCCGCTTCCGCCGGCGCGTGGACGTGGGCATGGAAGTGCACCCGCTCGCGCCACAGCCGGCGCAGCAGGTCCAGGCCCAGCAGCACCAGCATCACGCCGACGGCGCCTTCGAGGCCGTGCACCCAGCGCTCGGACAGCACCACGCCGATCACCATCACCACACCGCCGAACAGCAGCAGCGTGAGGGTGTGGCCCAGGCCCCAGAACACGCCCTGGCGGACAGCGCGCCGGGTGTCCTTCTCGCGCGCGACCAGCGTGGCCACGGCGGCCAGGTGGTCGGCCTCCAGCGCATGCTGCATGCCGAACAGCAGGCCGAACAGGAGCACGGTGCCGGTGATCATGAGGCGGGAAATCCGAGAGCGATGAGGCGGCTGCGCGAGGTGGCTGCATTCTCGGCGATCGGCGCAGGGGACTGCAGTCGCAGCGGAACGACGAGCCCCTTCAATCGACGGGCCCGGTCGTGATGGCCAACGCAGCGCCGACGGCCTCGATGCGCTGCCGCTGGATGGCCGTGCCGACGGCCGGCCCGCTTTCGCCGCGCGCTGCCGCGGCGGCCGCGACCTG
>NZ_AZSN01000301.1:0-2331 GCF_000576225.1 Methylibium sp. T29-B
TGGCCAGTTCAAGGGCCAGGTCGATCCCAAGCTCAACCCGCCCAGCCTGTTCCAGGTGCAGAACCTGCGGGGCGGGGACTGACGAGCTCGTGGCCGGCGGCGCGGGTCGCCGGCCCCTGAATCTGTTCACTCCCGGAGTTTTTTTACATGAAGAAGATCAAGTGCGCCCTGATCGGGCCGGGCAACATCGGTACGGACCTGCTGGCCAAGCTCCAGCGCAGCCCGGTGCTCGAGCCCGTGTGGATGGTCGGCATCGACCCCGAGTCCGATGGCTTGAAGCGCGCACGCGAGATGGGCATCAAGACCACCGCCGAGGGCGTGGATGGCCTGCTGCCGCATGTGAAGGCCGACGGCGTGCAGATCGCCTTCGACGCCACCAGCGCCTACGTGCACGCCGAGAATTCGCGCAAGCTCAACGCGCTGGGCGTGATGATGATCGACCTCACGCCCGCGGCCATCGGCCCGTTCTGCGTGCCTCCGGTGAACCTGAAGCAGCACCTCGGGCGGCGCGAGATGAACGTCAACATGGTCACCTGCGGCGGACAGGCCACGATCCCGATGGTGGCGGCGGTGTCGCAGGTGCAGGCGGTGGCCTACGGCGAGATCGTCGCCACGGTCTCCAGCCGCTCGGTCGGCCCCGGCACGCGCAAGAACATCGACGAGTTCACCCGCACCACGGCCGGCGCGGTCGAGAAGGTCGGCGGTGCGAAGAAGGGCAAGGCCATCATCATCATCAACCCGGCCGAGCCGCCGCTGATCATGCGCGATACCGTGCACTGCCTGACGGTGGACGAGCCCGACCGCGACCGGATCACTGCGTCGATCCACCAGATGATCCGCGAGGTGCAGAAGTACGTGCCGGGCTACAAGCTGGTCAACGGCCCGGTGTTCGACGGCAAGCGCGTCTCGGTCTTCATGGAGGTGGAGGGCCTGGGCGACTACCTGCCCAAGTACGCCGGCAACCTCGACATCATGACCGCCGCCGCCGCGCGCACCGCCGAGATGTTCGCCGAAGAACTGATCGCCGGCACGCTCAAGCTCGAAGCCGTGCCGGCCTGACCCGGACGAAGGAGAACGCCATGATGAACCTGCAAGGCAAGAAGATCACCGTCCACGACATGACGTTGCGCGACGGCATGCACCCCAAGCGTCACCTGATGACGCTGGACCAGATGAAGAGCATCGCCAGCGGACTGGACGCTGCCGGCGTGCCGCTGATCGAGGTGACCCACGGCGATGGCCTGGGCGGCTCGTCGGTGAACTACGGCTTCCCGGCCCACAGCGACGAGGAATACCTCGGCGCCGTGATCCCGCTGATGAAGCAGGCCAAGGTGTCGGCGCTGCTGCTGCCCGGCATCGGCACCGTCGACCACCTGCTGATGGCCAAGGACCTGGGCGTGCACACCGTGCGCGTGGCCACCCACTGCACCGAGGCCGACGTGTCCGAGCAGCACATCTCGAAGGCGCGCGCGCTCGACATGGACACTGTGGGCTTCCTGATGATGGCCCACATGGCCAGCCCCGAGAAGCTGGTGAGCCAGGCGCTGCTGATGGAGGGCTACGGGGCGAACTGCATCTACGTCACCGACTCGGCCGGCTACATGCTGCCCGACGACGTGACGGTACGGCTGCGCGCGGTGCGCGATGCCCTCAAGCCCGAAACCGAACTGGGCTTCCACGGCCACCACAACCTGGCGATGGGGGTGGCCAACTCGGTCGCCGCGGTGGCCGCCGGTGCGAACCGCATCGACGCGGCGGCCGCCGGACTGGGCGCCGGCGCGGGCAACACGCCGATGGAGGTGTTCATCGCCGTGTGCGACCGCATGGGCATCGCGACCGGCGTGGACGTGTTCAGGATCCAGGATGTGGCCGAGGATCTGGTGGTGCCGATCATGGATCACATCATCCGTGTCGACCGCGATTCGCTGACGCTGGGCTATGCCGGCGTGTACTCGTCCTTCCTGCTGTTCGCCAAGCGCGCCGAGAAGAAATACGGCGTGCCGGCTCGTGAGATCCTGGTCGAACTGGGTCGCCGCGGCATGGTGGGCGGCCAGGAGGACATGATCGAGGACACCGCGATGACGCTGGCACGAGAGCGCGCCGCCGCGGCGCACAAGGCCGCCGCCTGAGCGCAGCGACCGACCACAGGACACAGGAGAAGCTCATGCCGTTCGCACAGATCTACCTCATCGAAGGTCGCACCGAAGAGCAGAAGCGTGCCGTGATCGAGAAGGTCACCCAGGCCATGATGGAGGCGGTGGGGGCGCCGAAGGAGAACGTGCGCGTGTGGATCCACGACGTGCCCAAGGAGAACTGGGGCATCGGCGGCGT
>NZ_AZSN01000302.1:0-2327 GCF_000576225.1 Methylibium sp. T29-B
CCACTACCCCGAGGCGCTGCAGGCCCAGGTGCGGGCGGCGCTCGCGCGGGGCGGCCTGGCCGAGGGCCTGCGGGCGCGCTACCCGGAGGCCCACGAGGTGCGCACCGACCGCGCGCTGTACGACTACGTCACCGGCCTCAAGTCCCGCTACCTGCGCCAGTCCGAGCCGCTGAGCAAGGTGGCCTACGACCCGCGCCTGCACGTGATCCGCAACGCGCTGGGCACGCACACCGCGGTGTCGCGCGTGCAGGGCACACGCCTGAAGGCCAAGCGCGAGATCCGCGTGGCCAGCCTGTTCAAGGAGGCGCCGGCGGCGTTCCTGAAGATGATCGTCGTGCACGAACTCGCGCACCTGAAGGAGCGCGAGCACGGCAAGGCCTTCTATGCGCTGTGCACGCACATGGCCCCGGACTACCACCAGCTGGAGTTCGATTTGCGGGTGTGGCTGACGGTGGCCGAGCTGCCGCAGCGCTAGCCGATCGAGAAGCCCCGATAGCGCTCCGCCGCCACCTCGGCGCACAGCTTGCGGTAGGCGCCGAAGCCGCCGATGTAGGGCATGAACACACGAGGCTTGCCCGGGACATTGGCGCCCATGTACCAGGAGTCCGCGCGCGGCAGCAGGGTCTTGTCGGCCAGCTCGTTGACGTGCGCCACCCAGGCCTCCTCGGCGTCCGGCGTCGGCTCGATGGTGGCCGCCTTGTGAGCGCGCAAGTGGTCGATGCAGTCGGCGATCCACTCGACATGCTGCTCGATCGAGGTCGGCATGTTGCCGAGCACCGACGGGCTGCCAGGGCCGGTGATCATGAACAGGTTGGGGAAGTCGGCAGTCGAGACCCGAGGTAGGTGCGCGGACCGGCCGCCCACTTCTCGCCGAGCGTCACGCCCCCGCGTCCGCGGATGCCCAGTCGCGTCAGCGGGCCTGTCAGCGCGTCGAAGCCGGTGGCGAACACGATGATGTCGAGCGGATAGATCTTCTCGCTGGTGCGGAGGCCCTGCGCGACGATCTCCTGGATCGGCGTTTCGCGCAGGTCGACCAGCACCACGTTGTCGCGGTTGTAGGTCTCGAAGTAACCGGCGTCCAGCGGCAGCCGCTTGGTCGCGATCGGGTAGCCCTGGGGAATCAGCTTGCGCGCCACCGCGGGGTCACGCACCGCCTCGCGGATCTTCTGGCGCACGAAGTCGGCGGCGGTCGCGTTCGCCGCCTCGTCGACCAGCAGGTCCTTGTAGCTGCCGAACATCCACTCGAAGCCGCCCTTCTGCCAGTTGGCCTCGTACTGCCGCTGGCGCTCCTCGGCGTCGACGTCGAAGGCACCGACGCTGCTGAAGTCGTACGGTTGGCCGATCGAGCTCCACTTGCAGGTTTCGCGGATCTGCCGGATATCGCGCCGCAGCCGGGCCTGCTCCTCCGGACTGAGGTCGCGATTGCCGTTCGGTACGCTGAACTGCGGCGTGCGCTGGAACACCGTCAGGTGAGCCGCCTGCCGGGCGATGATGGGGATGGCCTGGATCGCGCTCGACCCGGTGCCGATCACGCCCACGCGCTTGCCGCTGAAGTCCACGCCCGCGTGCGGCCAGGCGCCGGTGTGGTGCTGCTCGCCCTCGAAGCTGTCCCTGCCGGGGATCGCGGGCACCTGGGCCGACGACAGGCAGCCCACGGCCGTGATCAGGTAGCCCGCCTCGACCCGTTCGCCGATCTCGGTCTCGACCGTCCACAGCGCGCGCTGCTCGTCGTAGGTGGCGCCCGTCACCGCGGTGTCGAAATCGAAGGCCGGCTTCAGGTCGAGCTTGTCGGCCACGTACTCCAGGTAGCGGAGGATCTCGGCCTGCCCGGGGAAGCGCCGGCTCCATTGCCAGCCCTGCACGAGCTCGTCGGAGAAGGAGTACGAGTAGACCCACGACTCGGAGTCCGAACCGGCCCCCGGATAGCGATTCCAGTACCAGGTGCCGCCGACCCCGCCGCCGCGCTCGAAGGCGCGCAGCGACAGCCCCATCTCGCGCAGCCGGTGCACCATGTAGAGGCCGGCGAAGCCGGCCCCGATGACCACTGCGTCCACCCGGGCAGCCCGGCTGCCGCGCTCCTCTTTCACCGACATGGCAAGGGGCTCCTTCGGCATCACGCTGCTCGTCTCGTCGCGCCGGCTGGTCAGTCGATCAGCCTCAGGGCCCGGGCGGCATTGATGGCCTGCAAGCGGTTGCCGACGCCGAGCTTCGAGTAGATGTTCTTCAGGTGAAACTTGACCGTGTTCTCCGAGACGAACAGCCGACCGGCGATCTCGCGGTTGGAGATGCCGTTGAAGAGCGACTGCAGCATCTCCTTCTCGCGGCCC
>NZ_AZSN01000303.1:0-2318 GCF_000576225.1 Methylibium sp. T29-B
CAGCGGCGCGCGGCTCGGCATCGTCGGGCTGGGCCGCATCGGTCGCACGATCGCGCGGCGCGCGCTCGGCTTCGACATGGCGATCCGCTACCACTCGCGCCGCCCGGTCGCCGACGCGCCCTGGCCGCACGAACCGTCGCTGGTGGCCCTGGCCGAATGGGCCGACTTCCTGGTGGTCATTGCCGCCGGCGGTGCTGGCACGCGCCACCTCGTGGACGGCGCGGTGCTCGGCGCGCTCGGCCCCGAAGGCTTCCTGGTCAACGTCTCGCGCGGCTCCGTCGTCGACGAGGCGGCGCTGGTGCACGCTCTGGTCGAGCGGCGCATCGCCGGTGCGGCGCTCGACGTGTTCGAGCACGAGCCACAGGTGCCGGCCGCACTGCGCGCGCTGGACAACGTGGTGCTGCTGCCGCACATCGCCAGCGCCACGCGCGAGACGCGCCAGGCGATGGGCCAGCGCGTGCTGGACAACCTGGCGCTGTTCTTCGCCGAGGGCCGGCTGGTGACGGCCGCGCCGCTGGACTGATCGATCAACGAACGGACCCACGAACGCCGAGAGGATGACCATGAGACCCAACCGCCTGCGCGAGATCTGGAAGAGCGGCGGCGCCGCCCTGAACGGCTGGCTCGCCATCCCCAACAGCTTCTCGGCCGAGACCATGGCCCACCAGGCTGGGACGCACTCACCATCGACCTGCAGCACGGCGTGGTCGACTACCAGGCGATGGTCCCGATGCTGCAGGCCCTCTCCACCACGGCCACCGTGCCGGTGGTGCGCGTGCCCTGGCTCGAGCCCGGCATCCTGATGAAGACGCTGGACGCCGGCGCCTACGGCGTGATCTGCCCGATGGTCAACACCCGCGAGGACGCGCAGAAGCTGGTGGCCTGGACCCATTACGCGCCGCGCGGCACGCGCAGCTTCGGGCCGGTGCGCGCGCTGCTATACGGCGGCGCCGACTACGCGCAGCACGCCAACGACACCATCGTCACCTTCGCGATGATCGAGACCGCGCAGGCGCTCGACAACCTCGACGACATCCTGTCGGTCGAAGGTCTCGACGCCATCTACATCGGGCCCTCGGACCTGTCGCTGGCGCTCGGCTGCACGCCGACCTTCGACGACGTGGACCCGCCGGTGGCGCAGGCGATCGACCACATCCTGGCGCGCGCCAAGGCGCACGGCGTGGTGGCCGCGATCCACAACGGCAGCCCCGAGGCCGCGCTCGCGCGCATCGCCAAGGGTTTCCAGTTCGTCACCGTGAGTTCGGACGCGCGGCTGATGGCCGCCGGCGCGCAGCAGGTGGTGGCGAAGATGCGCGACCGCCCGACGCCGGGCAGCGCACAGGGCTATTGATCCACGCACAGAGAAGGACCTCACCATGAAGATCGGATTCATCGGCCTGGGCATCATGGGCACGCCGATGGCGCTGCACCTGGCGGCCGCCGGCCACACGTTGTTCGTCCACACCCGCGGCAAGCTGCCCGAGGCGATCGCCGCGTCGGCCGCGCAGGCCTGCGCCAACGCGGCCGAGGTGGCGCGCAACGCGGAGGTGGTGTTCACCATGCTGCCCGACACGCCGGACGTCGAGACCGTGCTGTTCGGTGCGAACGGTATCGCCGCCGGCCTGGAGAGCGGCGCCGGCAGCGCGCGCAAGGTCGTCGTCGACATGAGCTCGATCTCGCCGATGGCCACCAAGGCCTACGCGCAGCGTATCAACGCGCTCGGCGCCGACTACCTGGACGCGCCGGTGTCCGGCGGCGAGGTCGGTGCCAAGGCGGCGTCGCTGACCATCATGTGCGGCGGCGACGAGGCGGTGTTCGCGCGCGTGCGCCCGCTGCTCGAGACGATGGGCAAGAACATCACGCTGGTCGGTGGCAACGGCGACGGCCAGACGACCAAGGTGGCCAACCAGATCATCGTCGCGCTCAACATCGCGGCGGTCGGCGAGGCCTTGCTGTTCGCCAGCAAGGCCGGCGCCGACCCGGCCAAGGTGCGCCAGGCGCTGATGGGCGGCTTCGCGGCCAGCCGCATCCTGGAAGTGCATGGTGAACGCATGATCAAGCGCAGCTTCGCGCCGGGCTTCCGCATCAAGCTGCACCAGAAGGACCTGGGCCTCGCGCTGCAGGGCGCGCGCGAACTGGGCGTGTCGCTGCCGCAGACGGCCGGCGCGGCTCAGCTGATGCAGGCCTGCGCCGCCAACGGCATGGCCGACCTCGACCACTCCGCGCTGGTGCGGGCGCTGGAGCTGATGGCGGGCCACGACGTGGCCGCGGCCTGAGCGACCGTGACCGCCGCCACCGCGATCGATCGCCGGCCGCTG
>NZ_AZSN01000304.1:0-2316 GCF_000576225.1 Methylibium sp. T29-B
ACTCCTCCTCGGTGTCGAACGGCGCGATGTGGCAGCAGGGCCCGAAGATCTCCTCGCGGATCACCGCCGCCGACTCCGGCAGGCCGGTCCAGATGGTCGGCTGCACCCAGTGGCCCTCGGCCAGCGCGCCGCTCATCTTCGGCACGCCGCCGCCGGTGACGACGGTGGCGCCCTGCTCCACCGCCTTGCGGTAGTAGCCCAGCACCTTGTCGCGGTGCTCGGCCGAGATCAGCGGGCCCAGGCCGACGCCCGGCTCCTCCGACGGGCCGATCTTCAGCCCTCGGCCTTGGCCTTGAGCGCCTGCACGAAGTTCTCGAAGATCGGCCGCTGCACGTAGACGCGCTCGGTGCCCAGGCAGACCTGGCCGCAGTTCTCGAACGCGCTGCGCGTGATACCGGCCACCGCCTTGTCGAAGTCGGCATCGGCGAACACGATGCCGGCGTTCTTGCCACCGAGCTCGAAGCTCACGTCGCGGAGGCCGTCGGCCGCCGCCTTCATGATGGCCGCGCCGGTGCGCGTCTCGCCGGTGAAGGTGATCGCGTCGACGCCGTCGTGGCGCGTCAGCGCCTCGCCGGCCGAGCCGGGGCCGAAGCCGTGCACGACGTTGTAGACGCCCCTGGGCACGTCGACGGCGTTCATCACCTCGCCGAGCAGCGCGGCCGACAGCGGCGTCTCCTCCGAAGGCTTGACGACCACGGTGTTGCCGCAGGCCAGCGCCCGGCCGACCTTCCAGGTCATCAGCAGCAGCGGCGCGTTCCACGGACAGATCACGCCCTTGGGCTTGCGGATCGCGTAGTTCAGCGCGCCGCGGCCGTCGGGCGTCTCGGTCTGGAAGGATTCGGTCGGAACGTTCTTGACGACGTCCGCGAAGATCTTGAAGTTGGCCGCGCCGCGCGGCACGAAGGCATGCGCAATCACATGGTGGGGCTGGCCGGTGTCGGCTTCCTCGGCGGCGACGAAGTCGTCGAAGCGGCTCGTCATCTCGTCGGCCACCGCGTGCAGCATCGCGAGCCGCTTCTCGGCGCCGAGCTTGGCCCAGTCGCCATGGAGCGCGCCGCGGGCCGCGCTCACCGCCGCGTCGATCTCGGCCACGCCGCCCTCGGCGACGCTCGCGATCACCGTGTTGTCGAGCGGCGAGCGCTTGTCGAAGGTCCGGCCGCTCGCGGAGCTCGCGAACTCGCCGTTGATGAAGTGATGGACGCTGCGCAAGGGGGCCTCTCGGAAGGACTCGCCGCAGTGTAGGAATCGGGACGCGCAGCCGTTCAATACCGTCGGCGGCGGCCCCGATACCTTGACGGTATGACTTGCTCATTTGGCGCACAGCTCGCCGCGCCGGCACTGCCGATTTGATGTTCTGAGCAGGTCCACGCTCGGGTTATCCCGCGAATCGGCGCGAACCCGGACGCCTGGGGCTGGCACGCCGGTTGCGTAGGAGGATGCATGCAGCAGGAGGAAACCGCATGCACGTTGAGATCAAGACCTCGGACACCAAGCCGCTGCGCAACACCTTCACGCACCTGGCCGCGCGCTTCGGCGACAAGCCGGCGTCGCGCTACCAGGAGGCCACCTACGACATCCAGGAGGTCGAGAACTTCCACTACCGGCCGCTGTGGCAGGCCGACAAGGAGATCTTCGACGCCAGCCGTACGGCGGTCGTGATGGCCGACTGGTACGCGCTTAAGGACCCGCGCCAGTTCTTCTACATGAGTTACACGACGACCCGCGCGCACCAGCAAGAGGTCGCCGAGGGCCAGTTCGACTACTTCGACAAGCGTGGCCTGCTCGCCACGCTGTCCGACGGCCTGCGCGAGCGTGTCGCCGCCGCGCTGCTGCCGCTGCGCCACTACGAGTGGGGCGCGAACATGAACAACAGCGCCATCACCGGCTGGGCCTACGGCGCGGCGCTGACCAACGCGACGATGTTCGCGACGATGGACCGGCTCGGCCTGGCGCAACTGCTGTCGCGCATCGGGCTGCTGATCGATGGCAACCTGGGCACCTCGCTCGCCGCCGCCAAGCAGCAGTGGCTGGAGGATGCGGCTTGGCAGCCGCTGCGCTCGGCGGTCGAGCACCTGTTCATCGTCGACGACTGGTTCGAGCTGTTCGTCGCGCAGAACCTGGTGCACGACGGGCTGCTCTACCCGATGGTCTACCAGCGCTTCGAGCAGGCGCTGGCCGCGGCCGGCGCGCCGGCCTTCGGGATGCTGCTGACCTTCCCGAACGAGTGGCACGCCGAGACCACACCGTGGGTCGACGCGGTGTGCAAGACCGCCGCCGCCGAATCGCCCGCCAACCGCGCGCTGCTCGCCGGCTGGG
>NZ_AZSN01000305.1:0-2224 GCF_000576225.1 Methylibium sp. T29-B
TCGGCCGGGGTCTCGCCGTGGCTCACCGGGCGCTGCGGCAGCGCGGCCATCATGTTGGCGATGCGATCGACCAGCGCGTGGCCGAGCGCGCGGAACTGCGCCGGCGCCATGGCCAGTGCCGCCTCGCGCGCCGGCGACTCGGGCTCGGTCGGCATGGCGCCCTAGCCGACCACGCCCTTGCTGCGCAGGAACTCGTCGACCAGCTTCAGCCGCACCAGCGGGTCGGGCAGTTCCATCAGTTTCTGCTTGGCGGCCACCGAGATCGGCAGGATCTCGCACCAGCGGTTGGCGATCCAGCCGGCGTCGTCGAAGCGGTAGGGCTCGAGGAAGGGCGCGTTGCCCTGCTGCTTGAGGGTGGCGATCGCGTTCGCGAGGCCCTGGGCCGAACCGACCAGCTCCTCGGTCGGCAGCACGGTCTCGTCGTCGGGCAGCAGCCGGGCCTGGGCGACCCACAGGTGGTTGGCCTGCTGCGAGGTGCCGGCCGTCTCGAAGCGCCGGGTTCCGCGGCAGCGCACCTGCAGGATGCCGGACTGCGGGCTGTCCACGTCGATCAGCTCGGCCAGGCAGCCGATCGACTCCAGCGCCACGTCGCCGGGCGCGCCGTTGCCGCGCACCTCGCTGCCCTTCTTCAGCGCCACCACGCCGAAGGGCTTGCGTTCGCGCAGGCACTCGCCCACCAGATCGAGGTAGCGCGCCTCGAACACCTTCAGGCCCAGCAGGCCATCGGGGAACAGCACCGACTGCAGCGGGAACAGCGGCAGTTCGAAGGAGGGCGTATCCGTCATCGGCGACCGGCTTCTCAGAGCGCGTCGAGCTCGCGGTGGCGCACCAGCGTCGCACCGCGGTCGCGGAAGCGCCGGGCGAGCTGCTCGACGAAGTAGACCGAGCGGTGCTGGCCGCCGGTGCAGCCGATCGCGACGGTGAGGTAGGCGCGCTGGTCCTGCTCGAACGCCGGCAGCCAGCGCACCAGGAAGGCTTCGATCTGCCCCAGCATCTCGCCCACCTCGGGCTGCTGCTGCAGGTAGTCGGCGACCGGTGCGTCGCGACCGGTCAGCGGGCGCAGCTCGTCGATGTAGTGCGGATTGGGCAGCACGCGCACGTCGTACACCAGGTCGGCGTCGAGCGGCACACCGTGCTTGAAGGCGAAGGACTCGAACACCAGCGTCAGTGCGCCGGCCGGTGCCTGCACCAGCTGCCGCACCCAGGCGCGCAGCTGGGCGGCGCGCAGCTGGCTGGTGTCGAGGACGGTGGAGGCCTCGCGCAGGTCGGCGAGCAGCTCGCGTTCGAGCTCGATCGCGTCGGTCAGTGCACGGTGCTGGTCGAGCGCCTCGCCGGGGGCGCCGGTGCTCAGCGGGTGGCGGCGCCGCGTCTCGGAGAAGCGCCGCACCAGCGCATGCGTGCTGGCGTCGAGGAAGATCGCGCGCACCTTCACGCCCTCGCTGCCCAGCTGCGACAGGCTCGGCAGCAGCGCCGGCAGCGAGCGGGCGCTGCGCACGTCGACCGCCACCGCGATGCGGCGCATCGCGCCGTCGGTGCGGGCCTGCTCCAGGCGCAGGAACTGCGGCAGCAGCTCGGGCGGCAGGTTGTCGACGCAGTAGAAGCCGGCGTCCTCCAGCGCATGCAGCGCCACCGACTTGCCCGAGCCGGAGATGCCGGTGACCAGCACCACCTCGCGCGGTGCGTCGGGCAGGGCCGGCGCCACGGTGTCCTGGCTCATGCCCGCTGCCGCTTGCGTCCACCACGACCGCCGGGCGTGGCTGGGGGCGCCGGCGGGGCCGATGTCGCGGTCGCCAGCAGCGCCTGCGCATGGGCCAGGCTGGTGCCGCCGGCCGCGCCGCCGCCCAGCATGCGGGCGATCTCCTGCACCCGCGCCTCGCCGGTGACCGGGTCGACCTGGCTGCGCGTGCTGCCGCCCTGCGCGGCCTTGCTGACCACGCAGTGGTGGTCGGCGCAGGCGGCCACCTGCGGCAGGTGGGTCACGCACAGCACCTGCCGGTCGCGGCCCAGGCGGCGCATCAACTGCCCCACGGCGTCGGCCACGCTGCCGCCGACGCCGGCGTCGATCTCGTCGAAGATCAGCGTGCCGGTCTCGCCGAGCTCGCTGGTGGTGACCGCGATCGCCAGCGCGATGCGCGACAGCTCGCCGCCCGAGGCCACCTTGGCCAGCGCGCGCGGCGTGCTGCCGGCGTGCCCCGCCACGCGAAACTCTGCCGCCTCGCGGCCG
>NZ_AZSN01000306.1:0-2157 GCF_000576225.1 Methylibium sp. T29-B
CGCTGTAGGTCGGACTCGCACCGATGCGGTCATCGAAGCGCTCTGGCGTCCACTGTCCGATTGCAGCGTTCCCCGCCTGACCCGCTACAGGAACCATCGCCAGGGCATAGCGAGCCTGCGACAGGAAGAACGATTCGAGCAGCTTGACGGCGAGTTCGTCCCCGTCGTCGTCGTCCAGATCCCCACGCATGCCCTTGGCGATCACGTCGGCCAGGAAGGCGGGCACTGCGAAGCCCAGCATGTAGACAAGAGCAAGCCGTGCCGGGCCGCTAGCGTTCTGCGCCTCCGTTGCTAGCAGATTGCCCTGCGCATTGAAGTAGGACGCGAACTGCAGGAACAGCCGCGTGAAGGCTCCTGCGTGCTCCACCTTGGACGCATCCTCCGGCGCAAAGCTGCTCTGGGTCATCCGCACCGCGCTGTCGGCCTGGCGGACTGCATTCGCTCCCTTCACACCGTGGGACTCGGCGTCCTTGTAGGCACCGATCCAGACCACGCGATCGAGGAAGTTCTGTGCGGCCTGTTGCAGGACATAGCCGTACCTCGTGCCGAGCTGCTCGACCTTCTGGAGGGCGTTCGGGTTGGTGAGCATGTCCTCGATCGTGCGGTCGACATCGTGGGCGCTGTTGTCTGATCGGTGGAGCATCCACTCCGACAGACCATTGATCGCGGCGGCCGACTTCGCAGGGCTTCTCACGTACTCCATGAGCCCCGCGGCCAGGTAGCGAGGTGGCACCCTCAATGCAGCGACGCTCAGACCGGTGAACTGCTGCAGCGTGTTCACGACGTTCGCCGACATCAGCAGCAGGCCGGTGCGGTTCCGTACTCGGTTGGCGATGCGTGCCACGGCCCGGTCTGCCTGCGTCTCCGGGGCCTTGTTCAGGGTCTGGGTCGCTGTCCGCTTGAGCCACGGGACGATCATGCTCTC
Organism: Methylibium sp. T29-B; assembly: GCF_000576225.1. Taxonomy (NCBI): domain Bacteria; kingdom Pseudomonadati; phylum Pseudomonadota; class Betaproteobacteria; order Burkholderiales; family Sphaerotilaceae; genus Methylibium; species Methylibium sp. T29-B. The sequence continues at coordinate 926 of NZ_AZSN01000306.1, forward strand.
GACTGCGGTGGGGTCGACGGCATCCATGGCCGAGCGGAAGGTCCGATTGCGCGTCACCAGGCGAGCGGCGTCCCGAAGGACCGGGCCGAGCGTGGCGAAGCGTGCCACCTTGTCGATGTGAGCCGGGAGCATCCGCAGATCCAACGCCAGAGGCTTGGTGTAGTTCTGGATCCGGCCTTTCGTGAAGCCGCGTGTCACGGCCGGGAACATCGGGCTGTTCTGGCCGGCCAGCAGGTCGTCCATGGCGCCGTGCGTTCTCGCTTCGGGCACCAGCAGCTGTCGGTGATCGCAGGGACGTAGCCGCCCGAGAGTTCGCCGAACGGGGTTTGCACGGGCTCGGCGGTGATCTCCGCAAAGTAGTGGCCGAACATGCGCTTGTGGGCGGCCTGGGCCAAGGGCTTGATCTCCTCCAGCAGGTTCCACGTCGCCTGCACGAAGTCCCAGTCGGCCTTGGTGATGCGCTTCTCCGCGTGCATGCGCTTGAGGAAGTTGTCCCAGCGGGTCGTGTCGAACGATCCGTCGGGGCGCTCGGTCGCCCACTGATAGCCAAGCAGCAGCTTGCGCAGGTTGCTCTCGTTGCCGGTGTGCAGCAGCGCATGGAGCAGTGCCGAGCGGTCGGCGAACACCATGCCGTCGGCGAGTTCGGGCGCAGCGATCTTGCCGGGCTTGAGGGTGGGCTCGATGGTCTTCAGTAGCGCCAGGAAGCGATTCACGTAGTCGTTGCGCTGGGTGCGGTAACGGGTCACTGCTTCACTGACCGGCTGCCAGACGTAGGTGCGGAACGGGCCGGTGTTGCCGCCATCACGCGCATCGGCCCAGAACTCCACGCGCCGCAGGGCCGCACGCATGCCTGCCAGGCGCATGCGCAGGTCGAGCTGGGTGTTCGTGCCGACCATGCGCTCGCGCTTCGCCTGCGGCTCTCCAGAGAGGCGTTCCGCCAGGGCTTCGGCCGCGCCGTTGATCTCGACCATCTGGCCGTCGATCTCGATCATGCGAGTCGAGCGGGCCAGGGACCACACGGCATCCACACGGTCACGGACGGATCGGAAGTCAGCGACGGTCAGATCGCGGTAGTTCACCGAAGCGGGGAGACCCTCCATCAGCACCAGCAGGTCGGCGTGCAACTCGGGATCGTAGGTCTCGACCTTGGCCAGGTAGTCGGCAGCGGTCTTGTCCACTTGGGCCAGGCCGTATTGAGCAAGGACAGCGCGGGCGGTGTCGGCGAGGTTGCC
>NZ_AZSN01000307.1:0-2148 GCF_000576225.1 Methylibium sp. T29-B
CCTCGACGAGCGCGGCGGGAGCGGCCGGCAGCGGCTCGTCCGGCGGCTGCCGGCCGCCCTTCACCGCGGCCTTGCGGCGCGACCAGCGCGACAGAAAGCCGTCGGCAGCGTCGCTCATCGCTGCTCCGGCGGCAGGAAGGAGGCCGGACGCTTGCGGCGCTTGGGTTCGGGCCGGTAGTGCGCGTCGTTCCAGGCCTGCAGCCAGGCGGTCACGTCGGGCGGCAGCGGCAGGTTGTCGACGCGCTCCTGCGCGTCGAGCCATCGGCCGGCCTCGTTGTACGACAGGCTCACGGTCTCGGGCCAGGCGCGCGAGGGGTCGTCGTCGGCGATGCGCCAACTCACGAACCACACCGGCGCGCCCGAGCTGAGGTTGAGGTAGTAGCCTCGCATTCGTCGGCGAACAGCTCGACGGTGAAACCGGGGTGCAGCCAGCGTGCCAGGCGGCCGTCGTCGCGCAGCAGGCGGGGCGTGGTGCCGAACGCGCCCTCGTCGTCGCGCAGCACCTCGACGAGCCGGAAGCGCCAGTCTTCCCAGCGGTTGGGGCTGGCCTCGCGCTCGATCACCACCGCCACGGTCACGGAGGGTCGCGCTGCCGGGCGATCGCTTCCGTCCATCCGCGTGCTGCCTCCGCTCAGGTGGTCTTGGAGATGCTGATCGTCGGGAACTTGGACGAGTAGTCCTTGGCCTTCTCGGCGATCTTGATCGCGATCTTGCGGGCCACGCTCTTGTAGATGCCGGCGATGTCGCCGTCCGGGTCGCTCACCACCGTGGGCCGGCCGGCATCGGCCTGCTCGCGGATCGCCATGCTGAGCGGCAGGCCGCCGAGGTAGTCGACGCCGTACTCGGTGCTCATCTTCTGGCCGCCGTCGGCGCCGAAGATGTGCTCGGTGTGGCCGCAGTTCGAGCACACGTGCACCGCCATGTTCTCGACCACGCCGAGGATGGGCACGCCGACCTTCTCGAACATCTTCAGGCCCTTGCGGGCGTCGAGCAGCGCGATGTCCTGCGGCGTGGTGACGATCACGGCGCCGGTCAGCGGCACCTTCTGCGACAGCGTGAGCTGGATGTCGCCGGTGCCGGGCGGCATGTCGACGATCAGGTAGTCGAGCTCGCGCCAGTTCGTCTGGCGCAGCATCTGCTCCAGCGCCTGGGTGGCCATCGGGCCGCGCCAGATCATCGGGCTGTCGGCGTCGACCAGGAAACCGATCGACATGACCTGCACGCCGAAGTTCTCGAGCGGCTCCATGCTCTTGCCGTCGGCGCTCTCGGGGCGGCCTTCGATGCCCAGCATCATGGGCTGGCTGGGGCCGTAGATGTCGGCGTCGAGCACGCCCACGCTGGCGCCCTCGGCGGCCAGCGCCAGCGCCAGATTGACGGCGGTGGTGCTCTTGCCCACGCCGCCCTTGCCCGAGGCCACCGCGACGATGTTCTTCACGCCAGGCAGCAACTGCACGCCGCGCTGCACCGCGTGCGAGACGATCTTCACGCCGAGATTCGCACTGACGTTCTCGACGCCGGGCACGCCGCGCGCGGCGGCGATCAGCGCCTTGCGCAGCGCCGCGATCTGGCTCTTGGCGGGATAGCCGAGTTCGACGTCGAACGCGACGTCGCCGCCCTCCAGCTTCAGGTTCTTGAGCTGCCGGGTCGAGACGAAGTCGCGGCCGGTGTTCGGATCGACGACGGCTTTCAGCGCGGCGAGCACGGCGGCGTCGTTCAGGAGCGAGGTCATGGGTCTATGAAGTGGTGTGCAAAGGCGCGGCCGAGTCTAGCCGAGCCCTGCCCCGCGAACCGGTGCGCGACTTCAGGGCCCCGTCGGCCGCAGGGGCAGGGAAATCCAGAACAGCGCGCCCGGCCCGGACGGTGCCGGCGCGAGCCCGACGTGGCCATCGAGCTGCATCGCCTGTTCGCGGCAGATCGCCAGGCTCAGGCCGATGCCGGGCCGGCCCTGGGTCGGCTCGGGCGGCGCAAAGGGGTCGAAGGCCCGCTCGGCATAACCCTCGGGCAGCGCCGGGCCGTCGTCGAGCAGTTCCACCCGCACCGCGTCGCCGTGCCGCGAGGCCGCCACCCGCACCTCGCCGCCGGCCGGCGAGGCGTCGGTCGCCAGCGTCAGCAGGCGCGACAGCAGCCGCCCCAGGTCGCGCGTGTCGG
>NZ_AZSN01000308.1:0-2104 GCF_000576225.1 Methylibium sp. T29-B
CTCGCGCGAGGCCATCGCGGCCGCGGCCTCGACGGCCGCGCTGGCCAGCAGACGCAGCGTGTCGGCTCGGTGATCGGGCGCACGCACCGGGGCTTCCAGAGACACACGCCGCATCGCATGCAGCACCGTCTCGTCGAAACCCCAGTGGCGCGCGACGGCCATCGCCAGCGCGTCGAGCTCCACGCCGATCACGGCGCAGGCCGCCGCCGCTTCGGACATGCCGCGTGCACCGCCCGGCTCGGGGTCGACCAGGCGGTGGATCTGTTCGGCTTCCTCGGGGAAGTGGTAGCGCACGAGCAGCGTGCCCAGGCTCTGCAGCAAGGCGAGCAGGAAGGCTTCTTCGCCGTCCATGTCGGCCGGGCACAGCGTGCGCGCCACGTGCGCCGCGACGCGCGCCTCGCGCAGGCTCGCCGCCAGCGCGACGGCGTTCGTTTCGGACAACGCACCCGGCCACGGCCGCAGGCCGTTCGCCACCGGCCGCAGGCCCTGCACGCCGAACAGCTGCACCGCGCGCCGCACGGTGGTCACGCCACCGCTCGCGTGCGCCGCGAACTGGGCCGCGTTGACCTGGCGCAGCAGCTCGAAGGCCAGCGCCGGGTCCTGGATGATCAGTTCCGCCATCTCGTCGATGCGCTGCTGCTCCATCGCCACCACCGCGGACACACGGCCCAGCAGACCCGGCAACGCCGGCAGGTGGCCCACGCTGTGCAGGCGGTCGAGCAGGAGGCCGAGCACACCATCGCCACCGGCCGCCTGCGCGTCCAGCCAGCCCTGCAGCGCGCGCTGAAGACTGCGCGCGCCGAGGTAGCGGCGCTGCGGTTCCCGCTCGGTGGCGCGGTTGGCAATGGCCCGCAGCGCATCGGGCACCGGCTGCGGCGTGGTCCAGCCCAGGCGCACGATCTCGCGGTCGAGCCGCGCCAGGGCCGTGGGCGGGTCGGCCTCGTCGAGCGCCGGCTGGCCGGCGAGCAAGCGATGCAGCAGCAACCCGCAGGCCTGCAGGTCGCGCGCGCCAGCATCGCGTGCGTTCGCAGGGCGTCGGGATCGACGGCCAGCGCCGAGCCGCTGGCCGCGGCGGCCTGCGATGCCGAGGCATCGGCGCCGGGCAGCAGCAGCGCGCGGCCCTGCGGATCGATGAGGACGCTGTAGCCGCCCACGTCGCCGTGCGCCAGGCCGGCCTCGTGCATGAAGGCCAGGCCCTGCAGCAGGTCGCACAGCCATTGCGCGGCCTGCACCGGCGAGGGCATCTCGCCGCCGGCCAGATGGGCGTCGAGCGTGAGGCCGGCCAGCGCCGGGCCCGCCAGGAAGGGCCAGCGTTCCTCCACGCCGACGTCGACGATGGGCAGCAGTTGCGGATGGCTCAGGCGGGCCGCGTGGCGCGCTCCGCGCAACCACGCCTCGAGCGCAGCCGCGCCGGCCGGTTGCTGGCGCGGCAGCGTGAGGTAGCGGTCGGCGCCGGCCGCCGGGTCATGGGCCAGCCACAGCATCGTGCGGCTGCTCTTGCCGAGCAGTTGCCGAAGCTCGAAACGACCGAGACGCCGGCTCGTGGACGAGCCGGCCGGCAGGGCGCCGGGCGTGGTGGTCGGGGCAGCGGGCATCGGCATGGGCACAGTGGTCACGCGATTGGACCCCGGAGCGCGCGCCGGCGAAGCCGCGAACTGCGGGGTCCGGACGGGTCTGTTCATGGCGCCGGGCCCGCCATTCCTATACTGGCCCGACCTGACCCTGCCCTGGAGTGTTCACCGATGAAGCTTGCCCTGCTCGGGACCGGACTGATGGGCGCGCCGATGACGCGCCGCCTGTGCGCGGCCGGCCTCGACGTGACCGTGTGGAACCGCACACGCGCCAAGGCCGAGGCCCTGGCGCCGGCCGGTGCCCGCGTGGCCGACACGCCCGAGGCGGCGGTGCGAACGGCCGAGCTCGTGATCACGATGCTCGAGCACGGCGACATCGTGGAGGAGCTGCTGTTCGCGCACGGCCTGGCCGACACGCTGCCACGCGGCGCGCTGCTGGTGGACATGAGCTCCATCCGGCCGGCGCAGGCGCGTGCCCACGCCGCCGCGCTGGCCGAGCGCGGCGTGGCCCATCTCGACGCCCGGTCTCGGGC
>NZ_AZSN01000309.1:0-2099 GCF_000576225.1 Methylibium sp. T29-B
CCGCTGTGCAGCGTGGACGCCCAGGGGACCCGCGTGGCCGAGGTGCGCGAGCGCCTGGCCGCGAAGCGGGCTGCGCTGCGCGCGTCACTGGCGCAGACTTGAGCCCGGCCGAGACATCACCACGACGACCGACCCCGAGAGAGACCACGCCATGAGCAGCACCCCGTCCACGACCGACTCCGCAACGACCCCGCCTTCGCCGACAGCCCTCTCAGCGTCAACGCGGCCGTGCGCCCGCTGCTGCAGCGCCTGCTCGACCAGGCCGACGAGCTGCGCGTGCAGGTCGGCCAGGACGCGAGCGGCGTGCGCATCGTCGACGCCGGCATCGCCGCGCCGGGCAGCGTGGCCGCGGGCGTGCTGGTCGGCGAGATCTGCATGGGCGGCCTGGGCCGCGTGGCGCTGGCCGCACAGGGCTATGGCGACGCCAGCAGCGGCTGGCCGACCTGGCTGGAGGTCAGCAGCAGCCAGCCGGTGCTGGCCTGCCTGGCGAGCCAGTACGCCGGCTGGAGCCTGTCGGCCAGCAAGGAAGAGGCGGGCGGCAAGAAGTTCTTCTCGCTCGGCTCCGGCCCGGCGCGCGCGCTGGCCGGCAAGGAGGAGCTGTTCAAGGAGCTGGGCTACCGCGACCCGATCGCCGCGGCCGAGCGCAGCGGCGTGCTGGTGCTCGAGGTGGACCGCGCGCCGCCGCCGGTGGTGGTGGAGAAGGTGCTGCGCGACTGCGGCCTGCGCCCCGAGCAGCTGACGCTGATCCTCACGCCCACGCGCAGCCTGGCCGGCACGACACAGGTGGTGGCGCGCGTGCTCGAGGTGGCGCTGCACAAGGCGCACGAGCTGCATTTCCCGCTCGAGCACATCGTCGACGGCGTGGCGAGCGCGCCGCTGCCCTCGCCCGGCGCCGACGGCCTGGACGCGATGGGCCGCACCAACGACGCCATCCTCTACGGCGGCCGCGTGCAGCTCACGGTGCGCGGCGGTGACGACGCGGCGCGCCTGCTGGCCAAGGAGCTGCCGTCGCTGAACTCGCGCGACTACGGCCGCGGCTTCGCGGACATCTTCAAGGCGGCCGAGTACGACTTCTACAAGATCGACGGCGCGCTGTTCGCACCGGCCGAGGTGTGGGTGTCGAGCCTGGAGTCGGGCAAGACCTGGCATGCGGGCCGCCTGAACCTGGACCTGCTGCGCGGGCAATGGCTCGACGCGGCCTGAGCTTCCCGCTCCTGCGATGCGTGTTGCCATCTTCACGGACGAAACGGGCTGGCACACGCGCCAGTTGCAGACCGCGTTGCGGGCGCGCGGCGCCGAGGGCCGCTGCATCGACCTGGCCGACTGCCGCATCGACACCGCGGCGTCCTGGCACGGCCTGGTGATCCCCGGCTACGGCCGCGAGCTGCCCGACGCGGCGTTGGTGCGCGGCATCGCCGGCGGCAGCTTCGAGCAGGTGACGGTGCGGCTGGGCGTGCTGCACGCGCTGCGCGAGCTGGGCGTGCCGGTCTACAACGACGCGCGCGCCATCGAGCGCAGCGTGGACAAGTCGATGACCAGCCTGCTGCTGCACGCGGCCGGCATCCCGATGCCGCCGACCTGGGCGATGGAGTCGCCGGCCCAGGCGCAGCGCCTCGTCACGCGCGAGAGCGCGGCCGGCCGCGCGTTGGTGCTCAAGCCGCTGTTCGGCTCGCAGGGCAAGGGGCTGCGGCGTGTGGGCTGCGTGGACGGCGCGCACGTGCCGCTGCCGTCGCTGAAGGCCTATGGGGGGCTCGCCTACCTGCAGCGCTACGTCGAGTCGCCCGGCTTCGACTGGCGGGTGCTGGTGGTCGGCGGTCGCGCGATCGCGGCGATGCGGCGCTGCAGCGCGCACTGGATCCACAACCTCAAGCAGGGCGCGAAGGTCGAGCCGGCCGCGCTGACGCCCGAACTCGCCACGCTGGCCGAACGCGCCGCCGCGGCGCTGCAGATGGACTACGCCGGCATCGACCTGCTGCCCGGTGCCGACGGCCCGCAGGTGCTGGAGGTGAACGGCGTGGCCGCGTGGCAGGGGCTGCAGCGCGTCACGCCCTTCCCGATCGCGCGGGCGCTGGTCGACGACCTGCTCGACCGCAAGCTCG
>NZ_AZSN01000310.1:0-2092 GCF_000576225.1 Methylibium sp. T29-B
CCGGCATCGGCGCGCCGGCCTGCAGGCGCGTGAAGTCGGCCGCGATGCCTTCGAGCAGCGTCGCGGCGCTGGCGGCCACGTCGGGATGCGCCAGCAGCTTCACGCCCTCGCGCCCGTCGAGCGACAGGTAGGCGGCCTGCACGTCGCCTGGCGGGACGCCGCGCGACGCGTCCAGCAGCGCGGCGTAGAACGGCAGCTGGGTGTCCTCGAGCGGCTGCCGCAGGCGCTCGCGCAGGGTGGTCTCGCTGGAGGTCTTGTAGTCGAGGATGCGGTGCGCACCGTGGCCCCCCTTGCCCGGCACGGCATCGATGCGGTCCAGCGTGCCGCGCAGGCGCAGGCCGGCGGCCGCCAGCGCTGGCGGCTGTGCTCGCAGTTCGAGTTCGGTATCGATCACGTTCGCGCCCAGCGCCTCTTCGGCATGCCACCAGGCGAGGTAGCGCGGCAGCAGGTCCTCGAACCACACGGCGAACGGCAGGAAATCGGCATCGTCTCGCGCCAGCAGCGCCTGCCGCGCGCGGGCAATGCGCAGCAGCAAGGCGGCATCGTCCTGCGGCGCACCGGGCTGCCGCTGGCGGTGGAAGTCCTGCAGCACCGCATGCAGCCAGGTGCCGTAGTCGCGCTTGTCGACGGCGTCGTCGAGTTCCTCGGCTTCGGCCAGGCCCAGCAGGCGCTGCGCGAAGAAGCGATAGGGGCAGGCGCGCAGCGCTTCGTAGGCCGTGGCGTTGAGCGAGTCGGGCAACAGCGCCGGCGCGACCGGCAAGGGGTGCGCGAGCGGGCGCGGCACGACGGCGACGGGCGTCCGCTGCTCACCGCCCGACCTGACGGCCTCGCGTTCGTCGAACTGCAGTTGCAGCAACAGCGGGCTGGCCTGCAGCGGCTCGGCCCCGTCGCGCCGGCGGTGCAGCAGCGTGAGCCGCGGCACCCTCAGCAACTGCGCGAAGGCCCGTCGCTCGTGCTCGCGACGCTGCGCGCTCGACGGCAGGCCGAGCGCGGCCGCCAGTGCGTCGCCCAGCAAGGCCTGCGGCTTCGGCAGCGCGCCGAGATGCGCCGCATCCGCACCCGGACACACGACCGCTGCGAACGGACGCAGCATCGCGCGCGCCAGCGGCGTGAGGATCACCGGCGCCGCACCGCCGAGGTCGGGCGACGGCGGCTCGAACGAAACCGCCTCCAGCACGCCGTCGACCCAGTCGCGCAAGCCGTCGGCATCGAAGCGCACGCGCGCCGCCTGCTGCGCCCAGGCGCTGCCTGCCGGCGGCTCGGCGCGGCACCGCAGCGCATCGATGACTTGCCGACCGGCCGCGTCGCCCAGCAGCGCCTCCCACAGCCCGGCGCGCAGCAGCGCCTCGCGCAGGCGGGACAGCCATTCGCCCAGCGCCAGGCGGCGGGTTGCGCTCAAGGGTTCGCCGATCGCGAGCCACTGCTGCCAAAGGGCGAGCGCAGCAGGCTCGAGGCGGGCCTCGTCGACCTGCCGCAACGCGGTGATGCCGTCGCGTCGCCACGCGGCATCGAGCGCCGCACGGCCATCCACCGGGGCTGGCGCCGAGGCCAGCCAGTCGAGCAGGTCGTCGGTCGCTGCGCGGGGATGCACCGCGCGCAGCAGGCCCATCACCGTGGCGCCTGCACGGGTGGTCGACAGCTTCCAGCCCGTCTCATCGCTCACCGGAACCTGCTGCCGCTCGAGCAGCGCTCGCACGCGACGCACCAGCACGCGGTCAAGGGCCACCAGGGCCACCGGCTGCTCGCCCTGCGCCAGATGAGCCAGCACCTGCGCCGCCGCCCGCTGCGCCTCGTCCTCGAAATCGTCGCACTCGCTCACCTGCACTGCACCGGGAACACTGCGAAGGCCGGGGGCCCGCAGATCGGCATCGAGCCACAGCACCGGGACCGACGACGCGGCCAACAAGGACTCGACCAGCGGATCGGAGGCGCCGACCCGCAACGCGACCCAGGCCGCCGGCCTCAGGGCGTGGAGCGCATCGGCGCCCATCGTGGCCGCCGTGTTCGACCACTCGAGCGCGAGCCGCGCCAGCGCGCGCTCCTGCTGGCCCGGCCCGGTGGGGCCGGACAGGAGCGAACGGGCCTTCTCGAG
>NZ_AZSN01000311.1:0-2085 GCF_000576225.1 Methylibium sp. T29-B
CGTCCGTCGTGGCGGCCCCCGCGCCGGTCGCCGCCGCGCCGGTGAAGCGGGCCAAGCTCAGCTTCAAGGAGCAGCGCGAACTCGACGCGCTGCCGGCGCGCATCGAAGCGCTCGAAGCGGAGCAGCGCACGCTGGGCGAACAGCTCGGCGGCACGGCCCTCTACGCCGAGGCGCCGCAGCGCGTGGCCGAGGTGCAGGCGCGCTATGCCCGCATCGAGGAAGAGCTGATGGCGGCGCTGGAACGCTGGGAAGTGCTGGGCAGCCGCTGAGCGCTCAGAGGCGCCGCCTGCCGGCGGCTACCACTTGCCGAGATTGCTGAACCAGGAGTCGCCGCTGGCACTCGGGTGGGTGCGGCTGACGATCAGCCCGGCCTGCAGGTACAGGCCGTTGAGCAGCCGCGAGGCGCGTTCGCGGTCGAAGCCCGGCCAGGCGGCCAGCGCGCGCAACGAGATCGGTTCCTGCCGCAGCCGGCCGACCGCGGCGGCCAGCGCGCCGCTCAGGACGGTCGGCGTGGCGAGGTCCGGCGCAACCCGGTAGACGGCAGGCCCGGCCAGCTCGGGCAGCAGTTCGTGGCGCGGACCGTGCAGTGCCATGTGCCACAGCAGCGGGCCCAGCGGATGGCACATCTCGGCCGGCGCGGCCATGTCGTCACGTCCACGGTTCGGCGCGTGCAGCAGCGCCTGCTCGACCTGCAGCAGCTGCACGGTGTCGAAGCGCGTCGCGTACAGGGCCTCGAGCGGCAGGGGCGTGTGGAACAGGTGCTCGCGGGGGAACACCGTCAGCGGCAGCACGTGTCCGTCGCGATCGAGGTGCAGCGCCATGTCCTGTGCGTGGCGCAGGCAGGCGGCCAGCACCTCCAGCACCTCGGCGCCGTTGTCATGGCTCTCGAAGCGCTGCAGGTCCGCCATCAGCGAGGGGCTCAGCGCGGCGTAGCGCGAGCCGCCTTCGCTGGAAGTGCTGCCGCCACCGCCGCCCATGGCTCGCTGGAAGGTGCTGACCCGCCAGAGTTCCGGTTCGCCGAAAGGGATGGTGGGCTCGTCCATGCGTGGCGGCAATTGTAAGTGTCTGTATGCCGAGCCGGCCGTCGCAAGGCTTGCAAGTGCCGTGCGCGCGCTCAGGCGCGCGCGCCGCGGCGCTGCAGTTCGGTGCGGCGGCGGTCCAGCGCCCGCCAGAACGCGGGGTCCTGAGAGGTCGCGACGTTGATGCGCATCAGCCGCTCGGCCGCCGCGTGGCATGGAACAGCGAGCCGGGCGCGATCAGCCAGCCGTCGTCGAGCAGGGCCAGGGCCAGCCGGTCGGTGTCGACGCCGGTGTCGAGCCAGGCGAACAGGCCCTGCGGCGGCGTGGCCGTCGTGCAGCCGTGGCGCTGCGCCAGGTCGATGCTGCGCGCGCGCGCGGCGTCGAGCCGGACCACCACACGCTCGGCATGGCGGCGCAGCGCGCCCTGCTCCAGGCAGACCGCGACGGCCTGCTCGGTCAGCACCGGCGTCGTCAGCGACGTCAGCAGCTTCACATCGACCAGCCGCTGCACCAGGGCCGGCGGCGCGGCGATGTAGCCGACCCGCCAGCTCGGCGCGAGGATCTTCGAGAACCCCGAGATGTAGATGCTGCGCTGCAGGCCGTCGAGCGCGCCGACGCGTGGCGCGTGCGCAGGGGCCAGCCAGGCGTAGGTGTCGTCCTCGACGATGTGGAAGTCGTGCGCCTGCGCCAGCGTCAGCAGCTGGTGGGCGCCGGCCAGCGACAGTGAGGAGCCGGTCGGGTTGTGCAGGACCGAGACGGTGACGTAGAGCCGCGGCCGGTGCGCCTCGATCAGGCGCCGCATCACCGCCAGATCGGGGCCGTCGGCGCCGCGCGGAACCGGCAAGACGCGCATGCCGAGCTGGGCCAGGCGGGCGAACTCGACGGCCCAGCCCGGCTCGTCGACCAGTACTGCGTCGCCCGGCGCGAGCAAGGTGCGCGAGACGATGTCGAGCGCCTGTGTCGCGCCCAGCGTCGTGACGATCTGCGCGGGCTCGGCGGCGATGCCGAGGTCGGCCAGGCGCAGCGACAGCGCCGCGCGCAGCCGGCCGTCGCCGGCCGGATCGCC
>NZ_AZSN01000312.1:0-2078 GCF_000576225.1 Methylibium sp. T29-B
CCGCCGCGTTCGCGAAGCTGCAGTCGCGGCGCTGAGTTGCCCGTCGCGCTTCAGGTGCGCGTCGCGCTGCGCCGGACCACCGGGTAGCGCACGCTGTCGGCCGGCATCGTCGACACGCGACGGACCGGCAGCGCGCCGAGCACGCGCGGCGCCGCCGACGGGCTGGACGCCTGCATCACGATGCGCATCGCTGCCAGGTCGCTGTGCGACAGGCCGCCGGTCGCCACGGTCTGCGGAATCACTGCCACGCCGGTGGCCATCGCGAGGCCGACAGTCGCCAGGGCACGGCGCTGCCAGGTGGCGGCGCCGCTGCCGCGGAGCGCCACGTCATTGCGAACGCCGGCCGGCGCCGGAGCGCTGATCGTCGGGCGCACCACGCCGGCGTAGCGCCAGGCGGCCTGCAGCACCGCCGGCGCGCGCGATTCCTCGGGAATCAGCAGCCAGCCACGGCGACGCCAGGCCAGGCCGAACTCGCTGCGGCTGGTGAGCACCGCCAGCGGCACGGCCAGCACCAGGGGCAAGGCCAGCGGCAGCACGCGCCAGGCCTCACCGGGCTGGCCGGCCAGCCACCAGGCCAGTGCCGCGGCGACGATCGCACCGATGACGCCGAAGCGCCCGATCGCCTCGCGCCAGCCGACCGCGGTGGCTTCCCGCGAGGGCGATTTCCAGTTCAGCTTCAGCCCCGTCAGCGCACCCAGCACGAAGATCGAGTGGGCCACCATGCGCACCGGCGCCTGCACTGCCGACATCAGCGCTTCGAGCAGCGCGCTGGTCACGAGGGTCTGGCGGCCACCGTAGCCGGCCTCCTGACGGCGCCGGATCACCAGCAGCACCGCCAGCACGCGAGGCACGAGCAGCAGGGCGAGCGTGGCGCTCCACAGCATCATCTGCGCCAGCGGGAGGCCGGCCCCCTCGGTCGCGGCCTGCAGGCCGTCGCCGGCGAACCAGGGGAGCACGCCCAGCAGCACGAACGCCAGCCAGATCGGCGAGGCCACGTAGGACATGGCGCCGGTGACGAACATCGCCCGGTGCACGCCGGCAAAGCCGGGTTCGGCCACCAGCCGGGCGTTCTGCAGGTTGCCCTGGCACCAACGACGGTCGCGCGTCAGTTCGTCGATCAGGTGCGGCGGCGCCTGCTCGTAGCTGCCGTCGAGTTCGGGCAGCAGCCACACCTCGTACCCGGCCCGGCGCATCAGCGCCGCCTCGACGAAGTCGTGCGACAGGATCTCGCCGCTGAGGCCGCCCTTGCCGGGCAGTTTCGCCAGCGCGCAGTGTTTCATGAAGGGTTCGACGCGCAGGATCGCGTTGTGGCCCCAGTAGTGCGATTCTCCCAGTTGCCAGAAGCGCAGGCCGGCGCTGAACAGCGGGCCGGTCACCCGGCCGGAGAACTGCTGCAGGCGGGCGTGCAGCGAATCGTGGCCGCAGGAGCGGGGCGCGGTCTGGATGATGCCGGCCTTGGGCTGGGCCTCCATCAGGCGCACCATCGTCAGCAGTGCGTCGCCGCTCATCACGCTGTCGGCGTCGAGCACCACCATGTAGCGGTAGTCGCGGCCCCAGCGGCGACAGAAGTCGGCCACGTTGCCGGCCTTGCGCTTGGTGCGCCGCTGGCGCCAGCGGTAGTAGATGCGGCTGCTGTCATATCCGTCGGCGGCCAGCGCCTCGCGCAGGCCGCGCCAGGCGGCCAGTTCGGCGTCGCGCAGCGTCAGGTCGCCGGTATCCGACAGCATGTAGACGTCGAAGCGGTCGAACGAGCCGGCGCGCGACAGCGATTCGATGGTGGCGCGCAGGCCGGCCACGACGGTGGCGATGTCCTCGTTGCAGATCGGCATCACCACGGCGGTGCGGGCGTCCTCGGCGATCGGCCGGCCGGCCACGTCTTCGGGGCTCAGCGCATGGTGGTCGCCGCGGCGCAGGCTCACGTAGCCCATCACCGCGGTCACGCAGCCGGCCGCCACCCAGGCGAACAGCAGCGCGAACAGCCCCGTCTGCAGCACGGCCCAGGGGCCGCTGTGACCGGGCCCGGCGGCACCGTCCAGCACCGCGGTGGCCAGGCCGGCGCTGCCGATGACCAGCGCCAG
>NZ_AZSN01000313.1:0-2025 GCF_000576225.1 Methylibium sp. T29-B
CTCCCGCAGCGTCCACGCTGCGGCGCTTCGCCTCCGCCTGGGCCGAGGCCTCGGCGGCGCTGCACGGCGCCCGGATCGCCACGGTGCTGCACGCAGCCGCGGCCGCATTCGCGATCGGCGCGCTGGCCGCGCTCTACCTGCGCGGCATCGCCTTCGAGTACCGCGCCGGCTGGGACAGCACCTTCTTGACTGCGCAGCACGTGCAGCAGTGGCTGGGCCTCGTGCTCGGGCCGGCCTCGGCGCTGTCGGGCCTGGCGCTGCCCGACGCGGCACAGCTCGCGAGCCTGCGTTTCTCGGTCGGGCCGGGTGAGAACGCCGCGCGCTGGATCCACCTGTACGCGCTGACGATCGCGCTGGCCGTGCTGCTGCCGCGCACCGCGCTCGCGCTGTCGGCCGCCTGGCAGGCGCACCGCCTGGCGCAGCACCTGCCGCTGCTGCTGGACGAGCCCTATTACCAGCGCCTGCTGCCGGCCCGTGACGGAGAACGCCGTGCCGTGCAGGTCCTGCCCTACAGCTATGCGCTGCCGCCAGCCCTGCAGCCCGCGCTGCGTGCCGCGCTGGAAAGCGGCCTGGGCCCGCGGCTGGACCTGCGCCTGAACGACAGTGTCCCGCTCGGCGGCGAGGACGAGCTCGCGACCCTGTCGCTGCCGCCGTCGCCCGGCGCGGTCGTCGTGGTGCTGTTCGCGCTGACTGCGACGCCGGAGCGCGAGACCCACGGCGCCTTCGTGCAGGCGCTCGCCGCGCGGGCGCCTGCCGGTCAACAGCTGGTGGTGCTGGTCGACGAATCGGGTTTCCGGGCCCGCTTCGGCGGCGCCGACGGCGCCGCGCGACACGAGCAGCGGCGCACGGCCTGGCGGCAGATGCTGGGCGAGCTGGGGCAAACGCCGGTGTTCGTCGACCTGTCCGCGCCGGACCTGCAGGTGCTCGAAGCGGACAAGGGGCTGCAGGCATGAGCGCGGACGCGAGCGCCGTCACCGTGGCGCTGAGCCTCGTGTCGCACACCAACGTGGGCAAGACCACGCTGGCGCGCAGCCTGCTCCGGCGCGACATCGGCGAAGTGCGCGACGAGGCGCACGTGACGCAGAGCGCCGAGCCGCACACGCTGGTCGAGTCGCCCACCGGCGACCGCCTGCTGCTGTGGGACACGCCCGGCTTCGGCGACAGCGCGCGGCTCGCGAAACGGCTCGCGCAGGCCGGCAACCCGATCGGCTGGTTCCTGAGCGAGGTCTGGGACCGCTTCCGCGACCGCGCCTTCTGGTCCAGCCAGCGCGCGGTGCGCAACGTGCTCGAGCAGGCCGATGCGGTGCTCTACCTCGTCAACGCTTCCGAGTCGCCGCAGGACGCCGGCTACCTCGACGCGGAGCTGCGGGTGCTGGAGCTGATCGACAAGCCGGTGCTGGTGCTGCTCAATCAGTTGGGCCGGCCGCAACCGCCGCAGGCCGAAGCCGCGGAACTGCAGCGCTGGCGAGAGCGGGTGCAACCGTTCAGCTGTGTGCGCGAGGTGCTCGCACTCGACGCCTTCGTGCGCTGCTGGGTCCAGGAAGGCAGGCTGCTGCAGGCCGTGGGAGCAGCACTGCCGGCGGCACGGCAGGCCGCGTTCGAACGCCTGCGCACCGCCTGGGACGAACGCGGACGGGCCACCTGGTCGGCAGCCATGGAGGTGCTGGCCGAGCGGCTGGCGCGCGCTGCGTTCGACCGCGAACCGGTGGTCGAGGCCGGCTGGAGCGGCCGGCTGCGCCAGGTGGGCGCGCGCTCGGCTGCGTCGCGAGGGCACGGTCACGCCGCGCGAACGGGCGATGCAGGCGCTGGCCGAGCGACTCGACGCCGACGTCCGCGCCTCGACCGACCGGCTGATCCACCTGCACGGTCTGGACGGCCGGGCGACCGAGAGAGTGCTGACGCGCCTGGCCGAGCACTACGCGGTGCGGGAGCCGGCCAGCGAGGGCAAGGCCGCGGTGCTGGGCGGGCTGCTGACCGGCGCGCTGGCCGGGCTGAAGGCCGACATCGCCACCGGCGGCCTCACGC
>NZ_AZSN01000314.1:0-1961 GCF_000576225.1 Methylibium sp. T29-B
ACGGAACGGGTCGACCACGAAGCGCTCGGCCGTCAGCTCCGGTCGGTTCAGATAGCCTCGCGCCACCCCCACCCCGCCCACGTACAACTCCCCGATCACCCCGATCGGCACAGGCTCCCCGTACCCATCCAGCACGTAGCAGTGCATGTTGTCCACCGGGCGCCCGATCGGCACCGTCGCCCCCACCCCGCTGATGTCCACCTCAGGCAGGCACGTCGCATCGATGCTGGTCTCGGTCGGTCCGTAGAAGTTGCCGATGCGCACCTTGAGCTTGCGCACCACCTCGCTCGCCAGACTCCTCTCCAGCGCTTCGCCCCCGCACACGACGTAGCGCAGGCTCTCGCATCCCTTCAGGTCCGGCTCCGCCAGCATGGCCTTGAGCGCCGAGGGCACCACCTGCAGCACCGTGACGCCATGCTCGCCGATCGCCTCGATCACGCTCGCGCTGTCGCGCTCTTCCCCAGCCTGCAGCACCACCACCGCCGCCCCGACGTGCAACGGCACCAGCATCTCCACCAGCGCCGGATCGAAGCTGATGCTCGTCTTGAACAGCATCCGGTCCCGGGCCTGCAGGCCCACCGTGCGACCGAACCACTGCACGTGGTTGCTGATGCCTTCGTGCAGCACTTGCACGCCCTTGGGCCGCCCCGTCGAACCCGAGGTGTAGATCACGTAGGCCAGATCCTTCGGCTCGACCCCCACGCAGGGGTTGCCTTTCACCGGCCCGCTCCACAACGCCTGCAGCGGCTCTTCTTCCAGGCACAGCACTTCCACGCCGGTCGCGCCGGCTCCCCACGTGCGCATCGCCTCGCGCGCCTCGCGGTCCACGAGTACCCAGCGCGCCGCGCTGTCTTCGAGCATGAAGGCCAGCCGCTCTTCAGGGTAGCTCGGGTCCAGCGGCAGGTAGGCCCCGCCAGCCTTGGCAATCCCCAGCAGCGCCACCACGGTGTGCATGCTGCGCTGCATGCACACCCCCACCAGCGCCTCCCGGCCCACGCCCAGACCGATCAGGTGGTGGGCCAGCGCGTTGGCCCTGTCGTTGAGTTCGGCGTAGCTCCAGCTTCCCTGCCCCTCCTGCGTCGACAGCACCGCCAGTGCCTGCGGCGTGCGCTCGGCCTGCCCTTCGAACAACTCGTGCAGGCGCTGCACTTCGTTGGGCTGCCGGCGGCCTTCCCAGCCTTGCAGCAGCAGCGCCTTCTCCTCCGCTCCCAGCAGCGGCAACCGGTCGATGGCCTGTCCTTCGTCTCTCACGATGGCGCGCAGCAGTTCGCCGTAGTGCTCGCTCAGCCGGCGCACCGTCTCTTCTTCGAACAGCTCTCGGCTGTATTCGAACTCCCCTCTCAGCTCACCCTGCACTTCCGTGAGCGAGAGCCCCAGGTCGAACTGCGCCTTGCCCGTGTGCACGGCCATGCGCTCGGCACTCACGCCCTGCAGGTTCAGTTCCCCCTGCGGCGCGTTCTGCAGGTCGAAGACCACCTGGTACAGCGGGTTGTGTCCGATGCGGCGCTGCGGACTGAGCTCCGTGACCAGCCGGTCGAAGCTGAGGTCCTGGTGTTCGTAGGCCTGCAGCGCCCCGGACTTCACCCTCTCCAGCAGTTCCGAGAACCGCGGCTTTCCGCTCAGGTCGGTGCGCAGCACCACCATGTTCACGAAGTACCCGATCAGCCCCTCGAGCTCTTCGTGCGGCCTCGCCCCCGTGGGCGTGCCCACCGCAATGTCCTCTTGCCCACTGTGGCGCATCAGCAGCACCTTGTATGCCGCCAGCAGCACCATGAACAGCGTCGCTCCGTGCCGCCTCGCCAGTTCCTTCAGCCCCCTCACCTCCGCAGCATCGGCCTCGAACCTCACCACCCCTCCGCCACCTTCGCCTCGCCCAGACCTCTCCCGGTCCGCCGGCAGCCTCAGCTCCTCCAACCCCGCCAGCCGTCCTCCCCAATACCTCAGATCGGCTGCGCTGGCTT
>NZ_AZSN01000315.1:0-1955 GCF_000576225.1 Methylibium sp. T29-B
GGTCGAGGTGAAGAACGCCGAACCGGTGGCTGCCACCGTCGACCTGGCGCTGCGCGACGTCGCGCTCCGGCTCGCGGCCGATGCCGAGCCGCTGGCCTTCGAGCGCATCGACGGCCGCCTCAGCGGGCGCCCTCCGCTGGGTGACGCGGGCGGCGCGCGCAGCGGTGAACTGCAGGCGCGCCAGTTCGGTTTCGTTACCGCCGATGGCCTGCACTGGCCGGCGGCCGACGCCACGCTGCGCTGGCGACTCGACGAAGCCGGTGCACTGGCCGGCGGAGAGCTGCGCGCGCAGCGGCTCGACCTCGCGCTGCTGGCCCAGACCCTCGGCAGGTTGCCGGTCGGCTGGATCGGCGCCGACATGCACACGCGGGTGGCGAGCTTGGCGCCGACCGGCATCGCCAGCGAGGTCGAGGCGCGCTGGGACGGACCGCTGGTCGCGCCACTGCGCTACCGGTTGCAGGCCAGCCTGCGCGGACTGGGGCTGGCCGCGGCTGCCGCGGCGGCACCCGCCGAGGGCGCCTCGGCCCCGGCCTGGAGGCCGGGCGCCCGGGCCTGCAGGGGGCCGACATCGAGTTGACGGCCAGCGAGAGCGGCGGCGAGGCGACGCTCTCGCTGAGCGACGGTGCGCTGGAGTTCCCGGGCGTGTTCGAACAGCCGCGCATCGCGCTGAAGCGCCTGGGCAGCCGCCTGAACTGGCGCATCGATGCCGGCGCCGGCGGCGCGCCGCCGCGCGTCGAGCTGCGGGCCCGCGAGGTCCGGTTCGCCAACGACGATGCCCAGGGCGAATTCGAGGCCACCTGGCACACCGGAGGAGAGGCAGGGCGCTTGCCGGGCGTGCTCGAGCTCAATGGGCGCCTGAGCGATGCGCTGGCCCCGAGCGTGGCGCGCTACCTGCCGCTGGGCTTGCCGGCGAGCGTGCGGCAGTACGTCGAGCGCGCGGTGCAGGCCGGCCGGGCGAGCGCAGTGAACTTCAAGGTGAGCGGCGATCTGCGGCGGTTTCCGTTCGGCGCGCCGGCTCCTACCGGCGCCCGGCCCGCGGAGCGGGCGGGCGAGTTCCGCATCGCGGCCCGGCTCGAAGGGGTGCGGCTGGCCTACATGCCGGGCGACCCGGGCTGGCCCGGCGAACCGGGAACGGCCGTCGCCGCGGGGCTGCATCCGCCGTGGCCGGCGCTGACCGACATCAAGGGCGAGCTGGTGTTCGACCGCCAGTCGATGGAACTGCGCGACCTGCGTGGCCGCCTGGGCACCGTGGGCAGCGGCAGCTTCGAGCTGGCGCGGGTTCACGGGGGTATCCGCAACCTGGCCGACAACGCCACGCTGGTGATCGAAGGCAACGGCAGCGGCCCGCTGGCCGACGCGCTGCGCTACGTCAATGCAACGCCGGTCGGCGGCTGGATCGGTGGCGCGCTGGCCAAGGCGAGCACCGGTCCCGTGCAGACGCCGATCGAGCTGCAGCTGGCACTCGACATCCCGCTGCTGCACAGCGAGCGCAGCAGCGTGCGCGGCTCGCTGCGGCTGAACGGCAACGACCTGCGGCTGCGGCCCGACCTGCCGCTGCTGGCCAATGCGAAGGCGCGTGTCGCCTTCGGCGACACCAGCTTTTCGCTGACCGGCGGCAGCGCCCGCGTGCTGGGCGGCGACGCGAGTTTCGATGGAGCCCGGCAGGCCGACGGCAGCCTGCGCTTCAATGTGCAGGGCACGGCCAGCGCCGACGGCCTGCGACGCACGAGCGAACTCGGCCCGCTGGCGGCGCAGGCGGGCGCCGTGCTCGGCGGCCAGACCGGCTACAGGCTCGCGCTGGGGATCGTGCAGGGCCAGGCCGAGTGGCAGCTGAGCAGCAACCTGCTCGGCCTGTCGGTCGACCTGCCGGCGCCGCTGCGCAAGAGCGCCGACCAGCGCTGCCGCTGCGCGTGCAGGCCAGCCTGGTGCCGGAGTCGATTGCGGCCGGCGGCGGG
>NZ_AZSN01000316.1:0-1896 GCF_000576225.1 Methylibium sp. T29-B
TGCGCGAGGCCGCGCGGGCGGCCGTGCATGCCAGCGCGGTGCCCATCTTCGCCGGCGACGTGGCCTTCCGCATGACCGATTTCGCGGCGCGCAACGCGGCGCGCGCCGGCGTCGCTGCCGCGATCGAGCTGAAGACGGTCGACGCGCTGCAGCGTGCCGCCCCCGCCGAACGCGGCACGCTGATGCTCAACCCGCCCTATGGCGAGCGCATCGACCCCAAGGGCTCGCGCGGCGACGGGGCCGGACGGCGCGCGCCGCCGACGGCCGCGCGCGAGGGTTTCGAGGACGGCGCCTCGGCCCACGAGTTCTTCACCCGCCTCGCCACCCACTGGAAGCGCGCCTACCCGGGCTGGACCGCCTGGGTGCTCAGCCCCGACATGAAGCTGCCGCAGGCGATGCGCCTGAAGGAGAGCCGGCGCGTGCCGATGTGGAACGGCCCGATCGAGTGCCGGCTGTTCCGCTTCGATCTGGTGGCCGGTTCGATGCGCGAACCGGGCTGAGGGCGCGCCGGCTGCCCTCAGCGCGGCACTTCGATCTCGACCGGCGCCGACGTGGCCATCACCTGCTGGTCGGCGTTCTGCAGCAGTTCGACCCTGAACTTGTAGGTGCCCGGCGGCGGCGCGAGCCAGACCTCGGTCAGGCCCTTGACGAGGTCGATGCGCTCGGTGGGCGCACCGGCCCTCTCGGCGACCAGCCGGAAGTGGCCCACGCCCTTGTCCTGGATGTCCACGTGGCCCACGTTCAGGCCCGAGGCGTGCAGTCGCACCCGGAACGGCGTGCGCAGCGGCTCGCCGCTGCGCGGCTCGAGGATCGCGACGCCGGGCTGGATCAGCGTCTTCGGGTCGACGTCGTCGTTCTTCTTCGTCACCGTGATCTTCATCGGCTTGCTGTAGACGAAGTAGGGGATGTGCTTGTGGTCCGCCAGCAGCAGCCGCAGCGTGTAGGTGCCGGGCACGAAGGTCAGCACCGTCTCCATCTGGCCCTTGCCGAAGTGGATGTACTGGTCGTTGAAGGGCAGCGGCTGGGTGAAGTCGAGCGGCAGGTCGCGGTTGACCAGCAGGTGGTGGTGACCGGCGCCGTCGACCGGCTTGACGATCGGCGCCAGTCCGTAGCGCGACAGGCCGAACTTCAGCACGAAGGGCGTCTCGATGCTGTCGCCGTCGCGCAGGTTGGTGAAGTAGGTCTCGGGCTGCTGGGTGCGCAGCGGCGAGCTGAGCCACGGGTGGTCGGCCGCGAGGGCCGGTGCGGCCAGCAGGGCGGCCGCGAACCAGGCGAAGCAAGAGCGCATCGTGGAGGTCATTCGATCGGAGGTCGTGAAGGTGTCGGTCAGCGCAGCACCGGAGTGTCCGGCAATTCGTTCGGATTGCCACCCCCTGGCGCTGCCGGGAAATGCTGGCGCAGCACGGCGTCCACGGCGTCGATCGCGGCGTGCAGCCCGTCCTCGAAGCGCCGCTCGCGGAACGCCGCGCCCATGCCGTCGACGATGGCCTGCCATCCCGCAGCGTCCACGTGCCGCGTGAGGCCGCGGTCGGCCACGATCTCGATGCGGTGGTCGGCCAGCAGCAGGTAGATCAGCACGCCGTTGTTGTGCTCGGTGTCCCACACGCGCAGCTTGCCGAACAGCGACAGCGCGCGATCGTGGGCGTCGACGTTGCGCACAGGTAGCCCAGCGGCAGCCCCGCCTCCACGCAGACGCGGATCTCGCCGCTGTGCGCGGCCTCGCTGGCGCGCACGCGCTGCTCGATGCGCTCCAGCGCCACCGGGCCGAGCGCGCGGCGCGCGTCGTCCTCGTCGAGCCAGCAGTGGCGCAGCAGTCGGATCAGCCGGTCCATCATCACCAGTCTCCCGACGCGCCGCCGCCGCCGAATCGCCGCCACCGCCGGACGAGAACCCCCG
>NZ_AZSN01000317.1:0-1851 GCF_000576225.1 Methylibium sp. T29-B
TTTTCGGTCGGCGTCAACAGGGAGAGGTTCTCCGGAGCTTTCCTCGCCCACCCGAGAGCCCGGAGCATCGCCCGAATCTCCGTCCAGTGGATCAGCCTCGTCCTGGCAGGCGGCTGCTTCGGGCGCTTGACCTTCGTCAACGGGGAGGCGTGGAGCCAGCCCCACTCGTCCCGAGCGATCGACATCACCGAGGAGAGCAGGGTGAAGTCCCGCGCGACCGACGAGCTCTTGAGGCCCTTGAGCCGATGGTCCCGCCACCTGGCGAAATCATCAGGAGTCACGTCCTCCAGCCACTTGTCGGCGAACGGCAGCCCGAACTCTCCGAGGTAGGAGCCGATCCGCATCTCCTCCCAGCGCTTGCCACGCTTCTTGACGCTCACGTCCTGCCGGTAGCGCTCAAGGGCCTGCCTCAGGGTACGCTTGACCGTCTGCCCTCGCCTCTTGGCAAGGATCTCCGCCTCGGTCTTGGTCGCCCAGGCCTGAGCAGCGGCCTTGGTCGGGAAGGTCTGGGAGGTCCGAACGCCGGCCCGATCGATCTGCGCCGACCAGTTCCCCGTCTTGAGCTTGCGGAAGTAGGCCAACGTGATTTGTTAGGGCGGGGACGCGACGAATGTACCCGAACCGCCCTAACGGCCACGAACCCGGACAGGTCCGGATAGGCCAAGAAACTCAAGCGTGGCGCGAACTTACCGGCACATCACCGCACAGCCGGCGATAGCCAAATATCACCCAATATTCCTGTCGGAGGCACCAGCCGCGGCGGGGTGCCGCTCACCGCACCCGCATCGCGCGCGACAGCAGCAGCACCGGAATCAGGCCGACCAGCACGATCGCCAGCGAAGGCAGCGCAGCCTCGGCCAGGCGCTCGTCGCGTGCGAACTGGTAGGCCACCACGGCCAGCGTATCGCTGTTGAAGGGCCGCAGCACCAGCGTGGCCGGCAGCTCCTTCATCACGTCGACGAACACCAGCAGCGCCGCGGCCAGCGCCGAGCGCGTGAGCAGCGGCGCGTGCACGCCGAAGAACAGCCGCCCGCCCCCCGCCCCCGAGCGTGCGGGCGGTGTCGTCGAAGCTGGCCGGGATGCGCGCATAGCCCGCCTCCACCGACTGCAGCGCCACCGCCGAGAAGCGCACCAGGTAGGCGTAGAGCAGGCCGCCGATGCTGCCGGTCGCTGCCGCGGTCACCCAGGCGGACGCGCTGGAGCCGGGGGCCGCGGCCTGCACCCAGCCACCGGCAACAGCAGGCCGACCGCGATCACCGCGCCCGGCACCGCGTAGCCCAGCGACACCAGCCGGGCCAGCGGCCGCACCGCACCGCCGGCGCGTCCCCGCAGCACGAAGGCGAGCAGCACCGCCAGCGCGACGGCGGCGAGTGCTGCGATGGTCGCAAGCTGCAGGCTGGTCCACGCCCAGCCGGCGAAGCGCAGCCAGGGCAGGCCGAACTCGCCATGGCGCGCCTCCAGCCACACCGCGCGCAGCAACACCGCCACCGGCAGCACGAAACCCAGCAGCACCGGCGCTGCACACAGCGAGAAGGCCAGCACGGCGCGCCGGCCGTGCAGCGGAACCGGCCGGCCCTCGCGCGCCGCCGCACCAGCGCGGCTGCTGGCATAGCGCAGCCTCCGCTGCGCACGCCGCTCGGCCCACAACAGCAGCGCAACGACGAGCAGCAGCAAGGTGGCGAGCTGTGCGGCGGCGATGCGGTCGTCCATCGCCAGCCAGGCCTTGTAGATGCCGGTGGTGAAGGTGGTCAGGCCGAAGTAGGAGCCGACGCCGTAGTCGCCAGGTCTCCATCAGGGCAGTGCCACGCCAGCCGCCAGCGCGGGCCGCGCCAGCGGCAGCGCGACGGCGCG
>NZ_AZSN01000318.1:0-1853 GCF_000576225.1 Methylibium sp. T29-B
AGCAGGCCGGCCGGGATCGGGTCCAGCCCGAGCTGGGCGCGCACGTCCGAGCGCAGCGCCTCGATCAGCGGCTGCCAGTCCACCGGCTCGCCGCGCCGCAGCCGCAGCGCGCACTGCGCCGCCAGCTCCACCTGCGCCAGCGAGCCGAACAGCACCAGATCGGCCAGCGTCTCCTCGATTTGCGGACCGTGCTCGTCGGCCGCCGGCGAGAACGAGCCGGCCAGCGATCGGTAGGCCGCCATCAGCGACTTCAGCCGCTCGGTTTCCTGCCGGTTCTCGCGCTGGCGCCGCTGCTGCACGCGCTGCATCACGAACACACGTACCGCCAGCAGCACCACGGCGAGCAGCAGCGACGCGATCAGCGTCAGCGGCAGCGGGCCCAGGTCGGTCAGCCTCATCGCGGCACCCAGCCTCCGCACACCGGGAACACCTGGCCCACGAAGCAGTCGGCCGGCTCGCTGCACAGGTAGGCGGCGAACTCGGCGTCCTCGCGCGCGCCGACCAGCCGGCCCAGCGGCACCTCGCGCTTCAGGCGTTCCTGGAAGCGCGGGTCGGCCTGCACCTCGGGCGGGAAGTAGGTCGGGTTGTCGACGAAGTTCTGCGCGATCGCGTTCACCCGCACGCCGTGCGGCGCCACCTCGACGCCGACCGCCTGCACATAGGCCAGCTGCGCGCCGCGCGCGGCGCTGTAGGTCGAGCTGTTCTTCATGCCGCGCAGCGCCGCGGCGCTCCCCATCAGCACCACGCGGCCTGCGCGCCGCGCGATCATCTGCGGCAGCACCGCGCGCAGCAGCCGCGGCAGCGGGTCGACCAGCGCGCCGAACACCGCCGCCCACTCGGCATCGGACGACGCCACCGCGCTGGTGCGCGGTGCCGGGATCGCCAGGTTGAGCACCAACAGGTCCACCACGCCGGCCGCGGCCACCACCCGCGCCGGCGCATCGGCATCGGCCAGCGGCGAGGTGTCGGCGATCACGTCTGCGCCATGCGCGGCGAACACCTCGCACAGCGCCGGCCCCATGAAGGCATCGGCCTGGGTGATCAGCGCACGCCGTCCGCTCAGGGTCAGGGGGTTTCCTGTCATGCGTCGGTCCTTTCGGTGACGGTGTCGGTCAGCGGCGCGGTTGGTGCATCACGCGCTGCGTCTCGGCCCACAGCGCCTGGCACTGGTGCTCGATCGGGCTCGAGGCCGCCGGTGCCACGCCCTGCGCCTCGGCGGTCTTCACGCGCCGCAGTTCGCCCTGGTAGGCGGCGCTGCGGCGCGCCGCGGCGAGCTGGCGGCGCCGTGAGTCGTCGAGCTGCAGCCGGCGCAGGCTGAGGTAGGCGTCGTCGCGGTGGCCGCGCATCGCGGGCAGGCGGGTCTCGCACTTGGCATAGCGAGGTCGAAGCGCGCCATGGCCTGCGGGTCGAGCGCCATCGACTGCGCCGCGGCGGGCAGCGGTGCCGCGGCCGCCAGCACGGCGCAGGCGGTGACCAGGGCCCGGGCGCCAGGGAAGGGAAGCAGGGGCAGTCGCACGCGGGGGCCTTTGCGGAGCGGGGAGGGTGGGCGGGCATCGGCAGCGGTTGCGCGCGGCCTGGCTCAGGCGCCGACGCGCGCCAGCACCCGCACCACCACCTCGCGGCGGAGCCGGAAGCCCAGGCGCTCGTAGACGCGGCTGGCGGCGCGGTTGTCGTGCATCACGTGCAGGAAGGGCTGCTCGCCGCGCGCGAGCTGCTGCCGCAGCAGCCGTGCCATCAGGCGGTGGGCGAGGCCGTGGCCGCGGTCGTCGGGATGCGTGCACACGCCGCTGATCTCGCGGAAGCCGCCGGCGCCCATGCGCTCGCCGGCCATGGCGCGCAGCCGCTCGCCGTCG
>NZ_AZSN01000319.1:0-1820 GCF_000576225.1 Methylibium sp. T29-B
TTTTCGGTCGGCGTCAACATGGTAGACGTAGAGCGACTCGTCGCCGAGCAGTTGCCGGGCCGGGGCGAGCAGCGAGGGGCGCGCGCGGCGGCGTGGAACGGCGGTGAGGCGGTTGGCCCGTCCGCCTCGTGGACGCGGTAGATCGTCTTGGCCACGCCGCCGACACGTTCGCGCACGAGGTGGTCGGTGTCGATGCCTTGCAGCCGCTGGAGTTCGGCCTTCATGGCCGCGACTTCCGCCGGCGCCAGCAGTTCGGGCAGGACGATGAAGCCGTCGCGGCGGTAGCGCGCGAGTTGGTCGGTTGAGAGTTGCATGGATGGTTGCCTTGAATGACGTCGGAACAATGGCACAGCACTGGCATGCCAGTCAAGTTCCAGAACAATCCTCCCCGCTCGTCACAGGGTCGATCGGCGTCACGGCGCGACCGTGCTGCGCGAGAAGCTGTCCAGGTCGTCGATCAGGCGTCGCTGGCCGCTACCGCCGCAGCTTCGACGCCGGAGGCGAGCGCCTCGGCCAGGCTCACATGGAGCTGCATCGTGCGTTCCGTGCCGGGCCACACCGCCTGGTGGAAGAACCAGAAGCGCCGCGAGACCGCGTGCAGCGCGGCGACAGACTGGGCGGCGATCTCGTTGCGGGCCGCGTGCGCCGCCATCGCATTCATTTCGGCATCGCACTGCAGGAAATCGGCCACCGCGCCGGCCTTCACGGCCCTGGCCATTTGCCGGGCAATCGTCGCCATGCGCTGGCGCTCGGCGACCGTGGCCCGGCGCGCGGCAAGGCGGGCGATCAGTCGGTCCAGCTCGCGACGCGTCTCCAGCACCAGCAGCTGCCGGCGAAGATCGATCTGGGTGACCACGACCCCGCGACGCGGCAGAATCTGCACGAGGTGCTCGCGCGACAGGCGCTGTAACGCTTCCCGAATCGGTGTCGTGCCGATTCCGATGAGTGCGCTGAGGCTTGCCTCCGAGACCACGCTGCCCGGCGCCAGCTGCAGCGTGACGATGAGTTCCTCGAGGCGCTGGTAGGCCTTCTCGTTAAGCGTCAAGCCCCAATCGCCGGGCGCCGCCGCGCCTTCGTCGCTGAGCGATGCTGGCGCTGTATTCCTGGTGGGAGCGCCGGGGGTACGGCCACGATGGCTCGCTGGCAAGTTGGTTTTTCGCATGAGCAGGCGAAGTGTACGAGCCGCCGCCGGACCGTCGAAGATCTCACCTGCTTTTCTGCGCCGCGAGGGGCGCACATCTCCGTGTGTTCGCCTCGCGACGCTCCCGGCGTACGGTGCCTGTTTTGCCGCGAAACTGCGCGCCCACGTTCTTCAAAGTTCTCCGTTCGCGAACCTTGGCTGGTAGGCGTCTCGGTCGTGTGAATCGCAGCAATCATTACGGAAAGTGCGCGAAGATCTTTAGCCGTGATTCGTCGCTTGGCCACAGCGAGCCCTCGCCTAGCGCTGCTGGTGATCGTTCTGGGTGAGCGTGTTCTTGCCGGCCAGCCTGTGGGCGCCGAGCCTTGCGCCCGTTGAAGGGCACAAGTTGTTAATCGCACATTCCTGGGTGTGCTCGAAGTCAGGAGCTCACCTGACGGTATGACATCGGCTGCCCGAAAGCGGTCGTCGACGGGTGGCCGCATCTGGCCGGGTGAGTGAGACCACGAACGTCCGCTTCATGGTGGTGAGACCGCAAGAGCGATGGCCTGCCGGCCGACCGCTTTGGAGCAGCGCGTCCGGCCGGTTTGGGTCGGCCGGAGACGCTCGGTCAGGAGGTGAGCTGCCATTTGGGGCTGGTTGAAGACGCTTGATCTGCCTCGGATACCGTCACAGGTCGCTC
>NZ_AZSN01000320.1:0-1820 GCF_000576225.1 Methylibium sp. T29-B
GCCGCGCCGGCCTTCGGTGACCCGCGGCTGAGCGGCCAGTCGACCAGGCACGCCGCGCGATCGCGCGCGACATCCCGGTGCTGCTGCATGGCGAGACCGGTGCCGGCAAGGAGGTGTTCGCGCGCGCGCTGCATGCGGCCAGCCCCAAGCACGCCGGCAGCTTCGTCGCGGTCAATTGCGCCAGCCTGCCCGAGAGCCTGATCGAGGCCGAGCTGTTCGGCTACCGCGCCGGCGCCTTCACCGGTGCACAGCGCAGCGGCCGGCGCGGCAAGGTGCTGGAGGCCGACCGCGGCACGTTGTTCCTCGACGAGATCGGCGACATGCCGCTGGCGCTGCAGGCCCGCCTGCTGCGCGTGCTCGACGAGCGCAAGGTCACGCCGCTCGGCGCCGAGGAAACCGTCGACGTGGACTTCCAGCTGGTCAGCGCCAGCCACCGGCCGCTGGCGCAGATGGTGGAGGAAGGCCGCTTCCGCGAGGACTTGTACTACCGCTTGTGCGGCTTCGAGGTCAGCCTGCCCGCGCTGCGCGAGCGCAGCGACCGGCGCGCGCTGATCGCCGAGCTGCTGGCGCTGGAGTCCGGCGGCCTGGCCTCGCTGACGCCCGAGGCACAGACCCTGCTGGAGCAGCACCCGTGGCCCGGCAACGTGCGGCAGCTGCGCCATGCGCTGCGCACCGCGCTCGCGCTGGCGGACGACGATGGCCTGATCGACCTGCCGCACCTCGCCTCGCTGCGTGCAGCCACCGTCCGCGCCGGTGCGCCCTTGACCCTGCCGGCGCCGGCCGCGTCGACGAGCGTCGACAATGAAGCTCCAGCGTTGCCGCCGATGAACCCGATCCAGGCCAAGGAGCGCGAGGTGCTGCTGCAGCTGCTGGAAGACCACCGTTGGAACGTGAGCAATGTCGCCAAGGCGCTCGATGTCAGCCGCAACACCCTCTACCGCAAGCTCCACAAGCTGCACATCGCCCTCTCCCACCCCGGCAGCGGACCCGCCGCTGCAGGGTGAGGCGGCGAAGCGCTGGGCCGCGGCGCTGGGCGACGACCACGCGCCGGCCACCGACGACCCGCCCGGCTCGCGCTTCGCGTGGTGCGTGACCGGCTCGGGTCACTACCTCGAGGAGTCCATGGCGCTGGCGGCGCGGCTGCCCAACGTGGACCTGTTCCTGTCGGGCGCCGCCGACGAGGTGCTGCCGCTGTACGGCATGCGCCTCGAGCTGCTGCGCGAGCGCTATCGCGTGTTCCGCGACAAGAGCGCGAGCTCGGTGCCGGTCGGGCGGCTGTACGCGGAGGCGTACCACACCGTGGTCATCGCGCCGGCCACCAGCAACACGGTGGCCAAGTGCGCGTTCGGCTTATCGGACACGCTGCCGACCAACATGTTCGCGCAGGCCGGCAAGCTGGGCGTGCCCAGCCTGGTGTTCGCCTGCGACACCGAGCCGGTGGTCATCACGAAGGCACCGCGCAGCCATGCCACCGAGTGGCTCACGCTGCGCCCGCGCGGCATCGAGCTGGAGAACGTGGAACGGCTCAAGCGGATCGACCACTGCCAGGTGCTCAGCTCGCCGGCCGAGCTGGAGGCCGCGCTCGACGCGCGGCTGAAGGCGCTGAAGCTCGCATGGAACACATCGTCTTCCTGACCGGCCGGCTGGCGCAGCCCAGCCTGGAGCGCGTGCTCGCCGGCATCGAGCCGCCGGCCTTCACCTGGGAGGTGCGCGAGATCGGCCTGCAGGTGGCGGCGCTGATGACGACCGACATGGTCCGTCGCCGCGTCGCGGCGCCGCTGACCAGCGTGGACGCCGAGGGCCGGCCGCGCCGCGTGGAC
>NZ_AZSN01000321.1:0-1791 GCF_000576225.1 Methylibium sp. T29-B
GCCAGCTGAGCCGCAGTGCAGCGCTCGTCAGGCTGACTAGAGCCTCCCTCGCGGAGGGAGGCTGGAGGGTGCGGCCGAACACGCTGGAGCTCCCTCGCGGAGGGGGCTCGGGGGAGCCGTGCGTAAAGCCGCAGGCTAGGAGGCTGCGCGGCTTCTGCCGCGCGGACTCCTAGCCTGGATCTTTCGCGAGTGACGTACTGGATGACTGTGGCGGGGGTTTGAGGCAGGGATCGGGGCCCTGAGCGTGGCAGTCGGGGCCATTCGGCGATGGTTGGATGCGTTTTGCGCCGCGCGAGGGCACGTTTACCCCTTTCCCCGGCTTGGGCTGCGGGCCTCGTTGGGGTCAACGCGCGGGCCAGGCACTGGGTGAGCGTCTACGGGACGGCGGCCAGTCGCGCGGCGGCCACTTCGAACACGTCACGCAGCGGATGCTGGCTGGCCAGCATCAGGCGTACGCGCCGCGTGTTGCGCAGCACCGCCGCGCCGATCTTGAGCAGCCGCGTGCGGATCGTGGCCGTGCAGGCCTGCTGCAGTTCGGTGCCCGCCAAGGCCAGCCGCCTGAGGTTGATCATCAGCGTATAGGCCAGCGCCGCCAGCAGCAGCCGCATCTGGTTGGCTGCGTAGCGGTGGCAACTGGCGCGGCGGCCGAACAGATCCAGCTGCGCCTCCTTGATGCGGTTCTCGGCCTCGCCGCGGGCGCAGTACACCCGCTCGTAGAGCTCGCTGGCCTCGCCGCTCAGGCTGGTGACGATGAAGCGCGCATCAGCGCCTTGCGCGCCATGTTCCAGCCGCGCGATGACGCGTCGCTCACGACCCCAGCTGCGTGCCGCATAGCTGAACTCGCCGATCAGTCGCTCCTTGTCGCCGCTGGCCGCATGACGCTCGGCCACGGCCTGGGCGGCCAGTGCGCAGTTCCACTCCAGCACCGGGTTCTTCTGCACGCCCAGCACGTAGTCGATGCCCCAGGCCTCCAGCCGGCGCAGCACCTTCGGGCGGCTGAAGCCGCTGTCGCCGCGCACGATGAGCCGCACGCCCGGCCAGGCTTGTCGCAGGCGCCGCGCCAGCAGCTTGAGCACCGCGCTGACGATGCTGGCCGGATCCCGCCAACTCGGCCGCAGCACGCAGGCCAGCATGTCCTGCCCGCAGAACACGTACAGCGGCAGGTAGCAGTAGTTGTCGTAGTGGGCGTTGAAGTGCGCGCGTTCCTGCTGCCCGTGCAGCGGCACGTGCGCGGCGTCCACGTCCAGCACCAGCTGCGTCGGCGGCGCCTCGCGGCTGGCCACGAACTGCTCCAGCAGCACGCCATGCAACGCCCAGGCCTGGCGCGCCCCAGCCGCGTTCTCCAGCCGGCTCAGCGTGGGCGCACTGCCCAGGCTGCGGTCCCGGCCCACCGCGGTCTGCCAGACCAGGTCGTGCCGCAACGTGTTGTGATCGGTCACGTCCTGCCAGCCACAGCACAGCCCGTAGATGCGCTGCGCCAGCAACTCGCGCATGCCGTGCTCGACGCTGGCTGCACGCCGCGAGTCGCCCACTGCGCGTGCTGCCGAACGGCTCAGACCCAGCCGTTCATCCACCCGCCGCAGCAGCACCACCCCGCCGTCGCTGGCAATGTCCCCGCCATCGAAGGCCGCCTCGATCACGCGCCTGCCCACGCGGCCAAGCTCCATCCGGCGATCCGTACACTCTGGCATTGGGCGACCTCCCTCGCTGGCTCGGTTCCATAGACGTCGAACACCTATGAAAACGAACAACGAAGACAGGTCGCCTACTTCATGCCTCGCGAAAGATCCA
>NZ_AZSN01000322.1:0-1743 GCF_000576225.1 Methylibium sp. T29-B
CGCGGTTGTCGGCGGCGCGGCGCTTGCGGTGGCGTCGAGCCGGCCCTTGCCGTCGGCATCGGCCTGCAGTTGCAGCGCGAGCGGCTGGCCGGCGAAGGCGCTGTCGCTCAGGTCGGCGCGCAGCGTGCCGCGCAGCGCCGCCAGCAGCGCACCCGTGTCGGCCGCCGCCGCCGGCACCTGTGCGCGCAGATTGATCTGGCCGTTGAGCGCATTGCGGCTGCGCCGCCAGGCGGCCTCGGGTTCTCCGGGCAGCCAGGCCGCGGGGTCGAAGTCGGCGAGCTTCAGGTCGGCCTCGGTATCCCAGCGCTCGCCGCTGCGCTGCGCGCGCCCCTTGCCGTCGAGCCGCGCGGCGCCGGCGCGTGCGCTCAGCGTGTCGATGACGGCGAGCGTGGGCGTGGCGCTGCCACGCAACGCGAGCTGCGCGGTGCCGCGCAACGGCACGGGGGCGTTGTGGCGGGCGGGACCGAGCAGCGCGCCTTCGAGCCGGGCATCGAACGCGAGACGACCGAAGGCCGCTTCCGCGTTGGCGGGTGCGGCGTGTTTCAGATCGACCGGTCCGCTCAGCCGCAGCGGCGGGGCGCGCTGATCCAGTCCCCGCAGCAGCACGCCGTCGAGCCGGAGCCGGGCCTGCGCGTCGGGTCCCTCGACGCGGCCGGTGGCCTCGAGCAGCCCGGCCGCGGTGCGCGCATCGGAGGCCAGCTGCACGCGGGCGCGCTCGATGTCCCACGCCGTGCCGCGGCCCCGCAGCAGCAGGTCGATCTCGCGCAGCGGCGCGCGCCGCTGGTCCCAGCGGCCGGGGACCTCGTTGCGCACCTGGGCCCGCAGCACCAGCGGCTGGTCGTTGTTGAGCTGCAGGACCGCGCTGCCGTTCAGCTCGGTGGTCGGCGCGGGCGTGCCGGCGGACAGGAGCGGGGCGAGCAGCCGCGCGAGGTCGAGCCGCACGAAGTGCGCGTCGAGCTGCGAGACGGGCAGGGGATCGAAGGGCGTGACCTGGGCCTTGACGTCGAGGCGCTGCGATTGCATCACCACCGTGGCCTGGGCGTCGAAGCGGCTCAGCGGGCCGGCCGCCTGCAGCGCCAGTGTCACGTCGCGGGCCCAGGGCGGTACCTGGGCTTCGCTGGCGTCAACCGCGCCGTGCAGCGCGAAGCGCGCCCGCAGCGGCAGCGGCGCGGCGGCCTCGATCTGGCCGCCGCCCTCGGCCTGCAGCCCGTTCCAGCGCAACGACAGCGCTTCGATGCGGTGGGTGCTGCCGGCCTCGACACGCGCGCTCAGGGCCTGGATCGGCGCCGCGAGCCCCGGCAGTTGCAGGCGCTCGATGCGCAGCGTGTCGATGCGCGCGCTCAGCGGGAGCTGCAGGTCGGACGGGGCGCCCGCGGCAGGCGTCGGCGCGGGCGTGGGGGAGAACTCGACCGCCACGCTGTGCGCGGCCAGCGTGCGGGCCTGGAGATGAACGAAGGGCGCGGCGAAGCGCCAGTCGACGAGCTCCAGACCGCTCGATTGCAGGCCGTCGATGCGGACCGTGCTGCGGCCGGCACGGATCGACAGCCGCGCCAGCGAGAACTCGCTGGTCGGCCCGAGCAGCGCGCCGCGTGGGGCTTCGAGCGTGAGCCCCGGCACATGCATGCCGATCTGATCGAGCCACCAGCGCGTGCCGGCCTCGGTGTGCAGCGCCTGCCACGCCGAGGCGATGACCGCCGCCGCGGCCAGCGGCAGCGCGAGCACCGCACCCAGCAGCCACGGCCA
>NZ_AZSN01000323.1:0-1728 GCF_000576225.1 Methylibium sp. T29-B
CCGCCCGCCCCCGCGGCCGCCGCCGGCGGCCCCGCGCCCACCAGCGTCGACGGGCGCGTGATCGAGGAGTTCGCGCGTGACTTCCTGAAGGAGCGCCGCAGCGAGCGGCGCTGGCGCGCGTTGCGACGGCTCGCCTGGCTGGTGATCTTCGCGCTCATCGCCTGGGCCCTGATCACGCAGCAGCGCAATGCCGCCGTGCCGAGCGGGCCGCATACCGCGCTGATCGAGATCCGCGGCGAGATCGCCGCAGAGGCGCTGGCGAGCGCCGAGGGCATCAATGCCGCGCTGCGCACCGCCTTCGAGGACGCCGGCGCCCAGGCCGTGGTGCTGCGCATCAACTCGCCCGGTGGCAGCCCGGTGCAGGCCGGCCTCGTGACCGACGAGATCCGGCGCCTGAAGGGGCTGCACGCCGACAAGAAGCTCTATGCGGTGTGCGAGGAACTGTGTGCCTCGGCGGCCTACTACATCGCCGCGGTGGCCGACGAGATCTTCGTCGACAAGGCGTCCATCGTCGGCTCGATCGGCGTGCTGATGGACGGCTTCGGATTCACCGGCACGATGGAGAAGCTCGGCGTCGAACGCCGCCTCATCACCGCCGGCGACAACAAGGGCCTGCTCGACCCCTTCTCGCCGCTCAGCGAGGCCCACAAGGCCTATGCGCAGGCGATGGTCAACCAGATCCACCAGCAGTTCATCAAGGTGGTGAAGGACGGCCGCGGCGCGCGCCTGAAGGAGGCGCCCGAGACCTTCTCCGGCCTGTTCTGGAGCGGCGAGTCGGCGGTGCAGCAGGGTCTGGCCGACCGGCTCGGCAGCCTGGACTACGTGGCGCGCGAGGTGGTCAAGGCCGAAGAGGTGATCGACTACACCCCCAAGGAGAACGTGGCCGAGCGCCTGGCCAAGCGCTTCGGCGCCGCGGTTGGCGCCGGCGCGGCCAAGGCGCTCGCGGGACCGTCGCTGCGCTGACGGCCGGAATTGCCGGCCTGTTCGGCGCTTCGACCGTCCTGCAAGTCTTCCAGAATCCTCCGAGGGCGGCGTTTGCCGCCCGCCCCCCCGCGCACGCGCGGACGCAGCATGGACGGAGACCGGGCGGTGGCCCCGAGCAGGATGACGAACGACCCGATGGCCAGCGGCGGTTTCCACCGACCCCGCGCGCGCAGCCCGAGCGGCCCGAGCGGTCGCTGGCGGCCTCGCTCGCGCTGCTCGCCGCCCTGCACTTCGTGTTCGCCTACGGCGCGATCCACCTGTCCCGTCAGCCGGGCAGCGTCGCCACGCTCTGGTATGCCAATGCGGTGGTCGCGGTCGTGCTGCTGTCGCGCCGGCGCGCCGAATGGCCGCTGCACCTGCTGGCGATGGCCGTGGCCAATGTCGCCGCCAACCTGTTCAGCGGGCACGCGCCCGGTCTGAGCCTGTCTTTCCTGCTGCCCAATCTGCTGGAGGCCTCGCTCGCGGCTGCACTGCTGCGTCTGGCCGGACCGCCCGCGCGCTGTGTCCAACAGGTCGGAGCGCTGCTGTGGGCGCTGGTGCTGGGGCCGTCGTGCCGAGTCTCGTCGGCGCCACGCTGGGAGCGGCGGTGCTGTCGATGCAGTTCGACGCGCCCGTCGGCTCGCTGTGGTCGGCCTGGTTCGTCGGCACGGTCATCGGTGGCGTGTCGGTGCTGCCGCTGGGCCTGCTGCTGCTGGCGCGTGGCGGTCGGGCGGTGTGGGCGGCGCTGGCCCGGCCCGCGGTGGC
>NZ_AZSN01000324.1:0-1727 GCF_000576225.1 Methylibium sp. T29-B
CGCGCCTCGCGCGTCAGGCCGCGCAGCAGCACCCAGGGCTCGGCGTCGTCCGCCGCAGATCGCACGCCCGTGCTCACCGCCGCACCCCCCGGTACCAGCGCGCCAGCGCCTGCTCCTGGTGCTGCTCGCGTGCCGTGCCCTGCGGCAGCCAGGCGGCATGGCCGCAGGCGGCGCGGGCGATGAAATCCAGCCAGGCCACGTGCCGCCGCAGCACGCGCTGCTGGCGATGCTGGATCAACGGATTGAACAGGCCGTGGCGCGTGAGCAGCTGGCGCGGGTTCTTCTTCACCCACAGCCACGAGCCCATCTCCAGCGTCAGCGGCAGGAACACGCGCTCGGAATGCTGCTCGCTGGCGCGCAGATAGAGGTGGTCCCACAGGTCGCCGTGCGCCAGGTACTGGCGGCTCTGCGGCTCGAACACGTAGCGGTGGTGAGTGTGCGCCTGGTCGAGCAGGACGTTCAGCGCATGCATCTCCGCCAGGTGCGGGATCGGCCGTGCCGTGTGGGCGTAGGGAAACCAGATGCGGTCGTGCAGGCCGAAGCCCGAGTGGCAGTCGACCGCGACGCTGAAGCGCCGCGTCAGCAGCTCCTCCTTCACCACGCGGCACAGCGCCTGGCTCTCGGCCTCCATCGCGGCGCCCAGCGCGCCGCGGTACCACGGCAGGCCGGCGCTGAGCCGCTGGCCGCCCACCAGGAAGGGCGCGCGATCGTCGGCGTCGACCGGCGCATTGCGCATCAGGTCCACGCCTTGCGGGTTGGCGCGCGTGCCGCGCCACAAGCCGCCAGGATTGACCAGCGGCATGAACACCAGGCGCAGCATGTCGAGCTGGCGGTGCAGCAGCACGTCCCACGACAGGCGGTTCACCACGCTGCGCAGGCAGGCCAGCACCACCTCGGCGCCGATCCGCTCCAGCCCGTGCACGCCGCCGAAGAAGCCCACCGCCGGCAGCGCCGGATCGGGGTTGCCCAGCGTGATGGCGTGAACCGGCAGGCAGAGGCCGTCGCCGACGCTCACCTCGCACACCACGCGCTGCTGCAGGTGCGCGCCGCCTTGCTCGACGATGCGCTGCAGTTCGGCGAGTTCGGCCAGTTCAGGAGAGATCACTCGGCACAGTCCGGCCACGGGAACCCCAGGATAGCGGCGCCGACCCGCCGGCATGGCCTTCTTCATGCGCCGCGGCGGGTTTCACCGCACCGCCATCAAGGTGTCACATGCCGCCGCTAGCGTGCGTCGGCACGGGCCTGTTCCAGGTCCGGCGCAACGCAGGGAGCCCCCATGAACGACGGTCGCACTCGACGCCAGCCTTTCGGCCTTCCGGCGCGCGCCCTCGGCAGCGCGCTGCTGTGGGGGGCGGTGGAGTTCGTCGCCTTGTGCCGCTCGCGCTGGGTGGGGCGGGGGCTGCGCAAGGCCTGACGCGGCCGCAGCGCGCGTCGCGCGGCAGGGCTCTACCAGTCCTTCAACCGCCGCTTGAGCTTCTGCACCACCACCGCGTGCATCTGCGACACGCGCGAGGGGCTGACGCCCAGCGACTCGGCGGCGTCCTGGTGGTCCAGGCCGCGCTCGTAGATCATCTTCATCATCAGCTGCTCGCGCTCTTCGAGCGTGTCGAACGCCGCGTTGAGGGCCGTCGTGCGCTGGCGGCGCTGCAGGGCGGCCAGCGGGTCGGCGTGGTCGTCGGCGGTGGCGTGCAGGTCGTCCTCGGCGCCGCGGGCCGAGGCCTCGTCGG
>NZ_AZSN01000325.1:0-1716 GCF_000576225.1 Methylibium sp. T29-B
CGCGTGCCGCAACCCGGACCGCAGCGGCCCGGCCGCTGGTGCAGGTAGAGCGTGCGCAGCTCGGCGGTCTCGACCACGGTGATCGCGTGCTCGACGCCGGGCGGCACCCACACCGCGCGCGACGGCGGCACGAGGTAGGTGCCGCGCGCGGCGGTGAGCCGCATCACACCGGTGGCCGACCAGGCAAGCTGGGCCCAGGCGTGGCTGTGCGGTTCGACGCGCGAGTCGGTGGCCAGCGTGTGTCGCTTCGCGCGCAGCGGCCGCTCGGCGGTCGGCGTGAACAGGTGCGGCGTCAGCGGGCCGACCCGCGTCGCGGCGGGCGTCGCGCGAGCCTTCGGAGGGGGCGAGGGGCGTCTTGGCATGATCTCGACAGAAATTGTCCCGCTATCGTAAGCGCGCCGAGACGTCCCCACCTAGCATCGGGGCATGTCACGCTCCACGCTCCCTCCCCAGGCCGCCGACGGCGGCCGCTCGCTGCGCCAGGACGCCCGCACCATCGGCCTGATCGGCCTTGCGCACGGCACCTCGCACTTCTTCCACATGGTGCTGCCGCCGCTGTTCCCGGCCTTCATCCGCGACTTCGGCTACAGCTACGCCGAGCTCGGCCTGCTGGTCTCGGTGTTCTTCGTGATCTCGGGCATCGGCCAGGCGCTGGCCGGCTTCCTGGTCGACCGCGTCGGCGCGCGGCCGGTGCTGTTCCTCGCGCTGGCGCTGTTCGCCGCGTCGGCGCTCGCCACCGCCACGGCCACCGGCTACGGCGGCCTGATGCTCGCCGCGGCGCTGGCCGGGCTGGGCAACTCGCCGTTCCACCCGGTCGACTTCACCATCCTCAACAAGCGCGTGTCGCAGCCGCGCCTGGGCCACGCCTTCTCGGTGCACGGCATCACCGGCAACCTCGGCTGGGCAGTCGGCCCGGTGTTCATGGCCGGGCTCTCGGCGGCCGGCGGTTCGTGGCGCGTCGCCGCGGCCGGGGCCGGCGTGCTGGCGCTGGTCGTGCTGGCGATCCAGTGGTTCAACCGCGACGCGATCGACGACCGCGCCGGCACCTGGGAGCACGAGACGCGCGGCCCGTCCGCCGGCGCCGCGGTCGAGCACCCGATGGCCTTCCTGAAGCTGCCCTCGGTGTGGCTGTGCTTCGCGTTCTTCTTCTGGACCACCGCCGCGCTGACCGCGATTCAGGGCTTCGCCAGCCCGGCGCTGCAGCAGATGTACGAACTGCCGCTGGCGCTCACCGCCTTCGTCGTGACCGGCTACATGCTGTGCG
Organism: Methylibium sp. T29-B; assembly: GCF_000576225.1. Lineage (NCBI taxonomy): Bacteria > Pseudomonadati > Pseudomonadota > Betaproteobacteria > Burkholderiales > Sphaerotilaceae > Methylibium > Methylibium sp. T29-B. The sequence goes on from NZ_AZSN01000325.1 coordinate 1,265, forward strand.
GCGCGGCCGGCATGGTGATCGGCGGCTTCCTGGTGTCGCGCGTCGAACGCCTGGAGCGCACGATCGGCTTCGCGATGGCGGCCTCGGCCGGGCTGCTGCTGCTCACCGGCACCGGCTGGCTGCCGGGCCTGGCAGCGGCCGGCGCGGCCGCGCTGGCGGGCTTCGGTACCGGGCTCGCCGGGCCGTCGCGCGACATGCTGATCAAGCGCGCCGCGCCGCCCGGCGCGACCGGGCGGGTCTACGGCACCGTGTACTCGGGCCTGGACCTCGGCTTCGCGCTCGGCGCACCGATCTTCGGCGCCTTGCTCGACCACGGCCAGCCGAACGGCGTGTTCTACGGCGCCGCGCTGATGATGGCGCTCGGTGTCGGCTCGGCCTCGCTGGTCGGCCTGCGCATCGCGCGCACCCGCGTGCCGGCGCTGGCGACCTGAGCCCGCACCGCGGGCCCCGCG
>NZ_AZSN01000326.1:0-1679 GCF_000576225.1 Methylibium sp. T29-B
CGCCCGCCACCTCGACCGGCGCGCGCTCGCAACCGGCCAGCACGGCCAGGTGGCCAGCGCGCCGCCGGCCGCCAGCAGCGCACGGCGTGCGGCACTCACTGGTGGACGCGGCCCCATTCCTCTTCGAAGGTGTGCACCAGCCCCTGGGTGCTGAGGCGGTTGGGCTCGGCGGGCACGCGGGCCATGTCGGGCGGGAAGTCGAACAGCGCGGGCAGGCCCTCGACGGTCAGGAAGCGCAAGCCCTCGGGCAGTCGGCGCGGCGTGGCCAGCGGACGTTGACCGGCCAACACGAAGCCCCATTCGCCGAAGCTCGGCACGTGCGCGTGATAGGGCGTCGCCTGCAGGCCCACGGCCTCGATGGTGCTCACCACCGTCCAGAAGCTCTTGCGCGCGATCAGCGGCGAGGTGGTCTGCACCACCGCGTAGCCGGAGGCCGCGAGATGGCGGGCCATCAGCGCGTAGAAGCTGGTCGAGTAGAGCTTGCCGATCGCGTGGTTGCTGGGGTCGGGGAAGTCGACCACGATCACGTCGAACAGCGCGTCGTGGCGGTCCAGCCAGCCGAAGGCATCGTCGTTGACGATCGTGAGCTTGGGCGACTTCAGCGCCCCGCCATTCAGTGCGATCAGCAGCGGTTCGGTCGAGAACAGGCGCGTCATCGCCGGGTCCAGCTCGACCAGCGTGACGTGCTCGACCGTCGGGTGCTTCAGCACCTCGCGCACCGCCATGCCGTCGCCGCCGCCGAGCACCAGCACCCGCTTGGGCGCGCCATGCGCCGCCATCGCCGGATGCACCAGCGCCTCGTGGTAGCGGTACTCGTCGCGCGAGTGGAACTGCAGGTTGCCGTTGAGGAACAGCCGCACGCCGGCCGCCCCCGACGTGACGACGACGCGCTGGTAGGGCGAGCTCTGGCTGAAGACGATGCGGTCGCCGTAGAAGCGGTCCTCGGCCCAGGTCGTGAGCCGGTCGGCCCCGATCAGCGCAGCACCGAGCGCCGCGAGCACGGCAGCGCAGGCCAGCGCATGCGCGCGCCAGGCCCTCAGTTCGGCCCGGAAGAGCCACAGCGCCCACACCGCGACGGCGACGTTCAGCAGGCCGAACACCACGCCGGTGCGGACCAGCCCGAGCTGCGGCACGAGCAGCAGCGGGAAGGCGACCGACACGGCCAGCGCACCGAGATAGTCGAAGGTCAGCACCTGCGACACCAGGTCCTTCAGCGCGTAACGCTCGCTGAAGTGGCGCTTGAGCAGGCGCATCACCAGCGGGATCTCCAGGCCCACCAGGATGCCCACCGCCAGCACCAGCCCGTAGAGCAGGGCACGGAAGGGCGCGACCGCGCTGACCGGCAGCAGGCTGTGCGCGACGAACAGCGCCGCCGGCATCAGCCCGCCGATCAGGCCGACCAGCAGCTCGATGCGCAGGAAGTTCGCGACCAGTTGGCGCTCGATGTGGCGCGACAGCCAGGAGCCGATGCCCATCGCGAACAGGTAGGCGCCGATGACGGTGCTGAATTGCAGGACCGAGTCGCCGAGCAGGTAGCTCGCCAGCGCCCCTGCTGCGAGCTCGTAGACCAGGCCGCAGGCCGCGACGACGAACACCGAGGCGAGCAAGGCCACCTCGGCCGGCCGCACCGCTGCTGCGGCGCGGCCGTCGGCCGCGCCATCGAGTGCCGCCGGTTCGCT
>NZ_AZSN01000327.1:0-1651 GCF_000576225.1 Methylibium sp. T29-B
AGCGCGGCCGGGGTGCGAGGGCAGCGGCGCGCCAGCCGACCTGGACGCCGCCGCGCAGGTTCGCTTCGAGGCCTTGCGCGCCTGGCGCGGCGAGGTGGCGCGTGAGCACAACCTGCCACCTACATCATCTTCTCGAACGCCACGCTGGCCGAGATGGCGCGCCGTGCGCCGGCCACGCTGGGCGACCTGGGCGAGGTCAGCGGGGTCGGCGCGAAGAAGCTCGAGGCCTACGGGCGCGAGATCCTGCGGGTGCTGGACGCGGGGCGCTGAGCGTCGGCACGAGGCCGGCAGCTGCAGCGTCTCCGTCTCCCGATCGTCTCTCGTCGACGACGCCCCGCTCAGGGACCGATGCCGACCGACACGACCGCACTGTCGCCACGCTGCCCGCCGCCATCGACCGCACGGGCGAAGTACTGCACGCTGCCGGCCGCGTTGGCGGGCACCGTGGTGTCGAGCTGGTAGGGCGGCAGCCCGTCGAAGCCCAGCAGCGTGGAGCCGCTGCCGTCGATCCGGTAGAACTCGACGAAGTCGACGCCATAGTCGTCGCTTGCCGCGGCCACCAGGCGCAAGGTGTCGCCGGGCGCCGCGCTGGTGGGCGACACGGCCAGCGACGCGCTGGGCCGGTCGTCATCGCCGAAACCGAAGCCCAGCGACACGCTGCCGCCGCATCCGGCGAGTGCCACGACCGCGAACAGGGCGGCGCCGCGGCGCCTTGCACATGCCGAGAGGAAGGAGATCATCCCGCAGCCTAGCGCGAGGCCCGGGGCCGATCAACCCGAAGGGTCGTTGCCGGTGCTCGACCGTCAACCGGCCGGCCGCCGCGCCAGTTCTTCCCGCACCAGCCGCACCACCAGCCGGTCGAGCGACTCGACCGAGTAGTTGCCCACGTCGTGCGCCGTCTCGCGGCCCGGACCGCTGGACGGGTCGTCGGCCTTCGCATAGGTGAGGAACACGAACCGGCCACCGGTGTATTGCGCGGCCTGGCGGAACACGTACTCGCCGGTCGGGTCGAGTCCGCTGGCACCGACCGCGAACAGCTTGATGCCGCGCGCCAGCGCGCCCTGCATGTCGTCGTCGTAGTACGGCGCGCCGTAGTCGAGGTGGGGCGGCGCATCGGCCACCAGCACCACCAGCCGCGTGGCGCCGTCGCCGCGCCAGGACAGCCGGTGCACCGCGGTGTGCAGCGCCTCGTTCAGCGCTTCGGGATAGTCGCCGCCGCCGCCGGCCTGCAGCGCGCCGAGGCTGCGCTGGAAGGCGTCGAGGTCCTTGCCGAAGTCGTGCGCGCGCACGAAGAACGCGTCGCCGCGGTCGCGGTAGGCCACCAGCGCGAAGCAGGTGTCGGGACGGCTCGGCAGGCGCGCGATCTGGTCGGCCATCGAGCGCATCGAACGCTTGAGCTTGTCGATCTCGTCGGCCATCGAGCCGGTGGCGTCGACCAGGAACACCAGGTCGAGTCGGGCACGCTGCAGCGGCAGGTCGCGGTCCAGCCGGACCTGCAGCGCATCGCGCTGGCCACGCTGCAGCAGCGCGCGGCCCACGGTGCCGCCCTTGCGCACCTGCACCTCCATCAGCGCCGGCGCGCTGCCCGGCATCACGCCCGGATGCAGCCACACCTGGCCGCCGGCGTCGGTGCGGGCCCACAGCGGCAGCG
>NZ_AZSN01000328.1:0-1642 GCF_000576225.1 Methylibium sp. T29-B
GGCAGACCACGTGCTTGCGGCTGCCCCGCGATCGCCCGCATCAGGCGCGCGCGCGCCTTCGGGTAGCGTCCCAGCCGTCGCTGAAGAGGCTGCGGCCGAGCGGCGTGTCGATGCCGCTGGGCGCGATCTGCGTGCCTGGGCCAGCAGCCGCCAGCCGCGCCGGCTGGCGGCGAGCTGCTCACCGATCCAGTGCTCCTGCGCGGCGCCGAACACCGTGGCCGACTCGTCCTCGAGCGTCTCGCACTGCGTGAGGATGCGCCCCCCGGCGACGCCGGGCGCATTGCAGGGCTGCAGCGAGCGGTACTGGCGGTTGTCCAGCGTCCACAGGTCGGCCAGCCGGCCCCAGCGGTAGTGCGCGTGGATGCGCATCTGCGCGCCCACCGGCGCACTGTGCGGCGACACCGGCATGTGTTCGAAGTAGGCCTTGTAGGCGGCGGCGCGCAGCTGCAGGAACGCCGCCGCGCTGCGCGACGGGTCCCGTGAGGCGTCGGCGGCGTAGTCGTTCTCGACCTCGTGGTCGTCCCAGGTCAGCACCCAGGGGTGGGCCGCATGGGCCGCACGCAGGGCGGCGTCGAGCTTGTAGGTGACGTGGCGCTGGCGGAAGCCGTCCAGCGTGGTCGGCTGCGCCGCTTCATGCGATCGGATGCGCAGGCGCGCATTGCTGGATTCGTAGAGGTAGTCGCCGACGAACAGCACCAGGTCCAGGTCGCGCGCGGCGATCTCGCGGTGCAGCGTGAACTCGCCCTGCTCGTAGTGCTGGCAGGACGCCAGCGCGATGCGCAGGCGGCCGACCCCGGCCTCGGGCGCCGGCGCGGTGCGGGTGCGCCCGAGCGGGCTGGTCGCCTCGCCGGCATGGAAGCGGTAGAAGTAGCGCCGATCGCTCGGCAGACCCGTCACCTCGGCGTGCACGCTGTGCGCGTGCTCGGGCCGGGCCCAGACCACGCCGGTGCGCCGTTCGATCGAGAAGCCCTCGTCCTCGGCCAGTTCCCAGCGCACCGCGATGGGCGCGTCGGGCAGGCCACCGAGCGGTTCGCGCGGACTCGGGGCCAGCCGGGTCCACAGCACCACGCGTCGGGCGCCGGCATGCCGCTGGCGACGCCGAGCGTGAAGGGGTCGTCGCCACCGCGGAGCGTCTCGGCCCGCTCGCCACTGCGGCCGACGCCGGGCGCGAACAGCGTGCCGAGCGCCAGCGCGGCCGCGTGGCGGCCCAGGCGATGGAGGAAATCACGGCGCCACATGAGGCGGCCGATTGTGCCCAGCGTCCGTGAAGATCCGGTGGCGCCCCGCTGCGTTTCGTCACGACTTCCCTAGCTTGGCGGCTTGGCCGTGGCGGCCCGATCGCCTAACCTCGTCGTTCGGGCCGCGGCCCGCTTCATGCTTGTCGCACTGCAACCCTCGGCCATTCCCATGACCCGCACTTCTCTGCAAGCCATCACCTGGGGCACGGTCAGCGCCGCCGTGGTCAGCGCGATGCTGCTCGCTGCGGCGGGCGACGACGCGTCCGAATGGCGCTTCGAGCCACCGAGCGCGGGGGTGCGTCCGGCGTCGCTCGGCCGCAACGGCGCCACCGAGCGCCTGCAGCCGGCACCGCCGCCGAACCAGCGTTCGTCACCGGACGCCGCGTCGCGCTGAGTGCGCGGCG
>NZ_AZSN01000329.1:0-1620 GCF_000576225.1 Methylibium sp. T29-B
CGCCGGTGCTGCGCGATGCCGTAGCCGCCGCCAGGCCGGCCCCGGTCGTGGCGGCTGCCGCGGCGACCGCCACGCCGGGCGACGACTGGGAAACCTTCTGATCCGGATCCGGATGCGCACGCAGGCCTTCAGTCCGCGCCGCAACTGCCGTAAACCACTCTGACATCCCGCGCAGCGCCACGTCCGCGGCGCTCCGACACCGCACCGAGAGGATCCACCATGGACATGATCGACGCCACCCAAGTGGCCCGCCACGAAGCCCAGCGCCAGGGCAACCGCGCCGGCGCTGGCGCCCAGCCGGGCCGTGAGTACCTCAGCTTCCGCCTCGGCACCGAGGAGTACGGCATCGACATCCTGAAGGTGCAGGAGATCCGCAGCTACGAGCCGCCGACCCGCATCGCCAACGCCCCGAGCTTCCTCAAGGGCGTGATCAACCTGCGCGGTGTGATCGTGCCGGTCGTCGATCTGCGTGTGAAGTTCGGTTGCGATGCTCAGATCACGCCCATCACGGCGGTGATCGTGCTGGCTGTCAAGGGCCGCGTCATCGGCGCCGTGGTCGACTCGGTGAGCGACGTGCTGGACCTGCCGCACGACGCCATCAAGCCGGCACCGTCGATGGGCGCGGTCGTCGACACCAGCCACCTGATCGGCATCGCCACCGTGGCCGAACGCATGCTGATCCTGATGGACATCGAGTCGCTGATGACGAGCGCCGAGCTCGGCGTGATCGACGCGGTGGGCTGAGTCCGGCCACGCGCGGCGGCTCCGCCGCGCTCCCCCGCCGACGGCGCCCCGAGGGGCGCCGTTGCTCATGGGGCCGACGGGAGGCGCAGCGCGGGCCTGCGTGAAACGCGCGACACTCGTCGCAACGCGACTCCCGGACTTCCGGCATGCCCCTGCAACTCCTGACCCCTCACAGCAAGGACCTCGGTGGCGGCTTCACGGTGCGCCGCCTGCTGCCGTCGGCCCTTCGGCAGGCCGTCGGGCCCTTCGTGTTCTTCGACCACTTCGGCCCGATCACCGCCAGCCCCGCCGACGACCACGACGTGCGGCCGCATCCGCACATCGGCCTGGCGACGGTGACCTACCTGTTCGAGGGCGCGATGCAGCATCGCGACTCGACCGGCGTCTCGCAGCGCATCGAGCCCGGGGCAATCAACTGGATGACCGCCGGCCAGGGCATCGTGCACTCGGAGCGCACGCCCGAGGACCTGCGCGGCGTCGCGCGGCGCAGCCACGGACTGCAGCTGTGGGCGGCGCTGCCGGCCGAGCACGAGGACGTGGCGCCGCGCTTCGAGCACACGCCGGCCGCGCGGCTGCCGCAGCGGCAGGAGGGTGGCGCGACGCTGCGGCTGCTGATCGGCCGCGCGCATGGCCTGGCCTCGCCGGTCGGCACGCTGTCGCCGACGCTCTATGTCGATTACGCGCTGGCGCCGGGTGCGGCGCTGGCGCTGCCGACGCCCGCCGAGGCCACGGAGCGCGCGCTCTACGGCATCGACGCGCCCTACGAGCTGGTGATCGACGGCGACGTCGCGCGCATCGAGCCGTTCACGCTAGCGGTGCTGCCGGCCGACGCGTCCGCGGTGACGCTGCGCTCGGCCGACGGCGCCGCCGCGCGGG
>NZ_AZSN01000330.1:0-1604 GCF_000576225.1 Methylibium sp. T29-B
CGCCGGCCGCGGCGTCGCCGGGCGGCGCATTCATCAGCACCAGCGGCAGGCCGCTGTCGGCCAGCCGGGCCGCGAACTCGGCGGCGGGGTGCTCGTACGGGAACTGGCATTCCACGGCCTCGAAGCCGTCGCGCGCGGCGGCGGCGGCACGGTCGAGGAAGGGCAGCTCGGTGTAGAGCAACGTCAGGTTGGCGGCGAATCGAGGCATGCTCACATGCTGCCAGCTTCTGCCGGCCTCGGCATCAACGCCGGTCCCGCGGGCCGGCCTGCAGGTCGTCGAGGATCGGGCAATCGGCGCGCTCGTCGCCATGGCAGTGCCGCGCCAGCGCCTCGAGCGTGCGCTGCATCGCCTGCATCTCGTCGATGCGCCGCTGCAGGTCGGCGGCATGGCGCTGCGCCACCTGCTTCACCTCGCGGCTGGCCCGGCCACGGTCCTGCCACAGCGACAGCAGCACGCGGATCTCCGCGATGCCGAAGCCCAGTTCGCGTGCGCGGCGGATGAAGCGCAGCGTGTGCACCTCGCGCATCGAATAGCGCCGGTAGCCGGCCTCGCTGCGTGCCACCGGCGGCAAAAGGCCGAGGCTCTCGTAATGCCGCACCATCTTGGCCGACACGCCGCTGCGCTGGGCGGCGTCGCCGATGTTGAATGTCTGCCACTCGGGTGCCTGCGACACCCGATCCCCCGAGGGGATGCCGGCCGGCTTGGGGCGGCCCGGCGCTCGGCCGACAGACGGCCCCTCGGGTGCCTGCGACACCCGATCCCCCGAGGGGATGCCGGCCGGCTTGGGGCGGCCCGGCGCTCGGCCGGCTCTCGATGTCGCAGTCATCGGTCCTCCTCCGGCTTCCAGCGCCTGAGCAGCAGCGCATTGCCCAGCACGCTGACGCTGCTGAGCGCCATCGCCGCCCCGGCGAACACCGGGCTCAGCAGGCCGAAGGCAGCGAGCGGGAGGCCGACCGCGTTGTAGACGAAGGCCCAGAACAGGTTCTGGCGGATCTTGCGTGTGGTGTGGCGAGAGATCGAGATCGCGTCGGCCACCAGCGCCGGATCGCCGCGCATCAGCGTGATGCCGGCCGCATGCATGGCGACGTCGGTGCCACCTCCGTCGGGGTTGGCCATTGCGACGCCGACGTCGGCCGCGGCCAGCGCCGGCGCGTCGTTGACGCCGTCGCCGACCATCGCCACCGAGCCGCTCTCGCTGCGCAGGCCGGCGATCACCGCGGCCTTGTCGGCCGGCAGGACCTCGGCGCGCACCTCGTCGATGCCCAGGGCCCGGGCCACCGCCTGCGCAGCGCCGGGCTGATCGCCGGTGACGAGCACGGTACGCAGGCCGAGCCGCTGCAGATGCCGCACCGCGGCCTCGGCCGTGGGCTTGAGCGTGTCGCCGAAGGCCAGCAGGGCCAGCAAGGACGGCGCGGCGGCGTCGCCCAGGTCGGCGAGCCACGACACCGTGCGACCTGGCGCTGGTGCTCGACCGCCAGCGCTTCCAGCGGTCCGAGGTCGACGCCAAGCTCGCGCATCCAGCGCGTGCTGCCGAGGCCCAGCGAGCGGTCGCCGACCCTCGCCGCCACACCGCGGCCCGCGACCGCCCGAACGTCCTGCGCCA
>NZ_AZSN01000331.1:0-1601 GCF_000576225.1 Methylibium sp. T29-B
GCGCATGACCGACTACGCCACCTTCTACCGCCGCTCGATCGAAGACCCGAAGGGTTTCTGGGCCGAGCAGGCCGAGCTGATCGACTGGCACCGCCCGTTCGACGAAGTGCTCGACGACAGCCGGCCGCCCTTCACCCGCTGGTTCGTCGGCGGCCAGACCAACCTCTGCCACAACGCCGTCGACCGCCACGCCGCCCGGCGCCCCGACGACAACGCCCTCATCTGGGTCTCCACCGAAGTCGGGCAGGAACGCACCTACAGCTACGCCGAACTCCAGCGCGAAGTCGAACGCATGGCCGCCGGCCTCGTCGAACTCGGCGTCGGCCAGGGCGACCGCGTCCTCATCTACATGCCCATGATCCCCGAGGCCGCCTTCGCCATGCTCGCCTGCGTGCGCATCGGCGCCATCCACTCCGTCGTCTTCGGCGGCTTCGCCAGCGTCAGCCTCGCCAGCCGCATCGACGACGCCCAGCCCAAACTCATCGTCAGCGCCGACGCCGGCAGCCGCGCCGGCAAAGTCGTCCCCTACAAACCCCTCCTCGACGAAGCCATCCGCCTGGCCAAGAACAAACCCCGCACGTCCTCATGGTCGACCGCGGCCTCGCCCCCAGCCAACCCGTCGAAGGCCGCGACATCGACTACGCCACCCTCAGGGCGCGCCACCTCGACAGCCGCGTCCCCTGCACCTGGGTCGACGCCACCCACCCCAGCTACACCCTCTACACCAGCGGCACCACCGGCACCCCCAAGGGCGTACAGCGCGACACCGGCGGCTACGCCGTCGCGCTGGCCGCCAGCATGAAACACATCTACCTCGGCAACGCTGGCGAAACCTACTTCTCCACCAGCGACATCGGCTGGGTCGTCGGCCACAGCTACATCGTCTACGGCCCGCTCCTCGCCGGCATGGCCACCATCATGTACGAAGGCCTGCCCATCCGCCCCGACGCCGCCATCTGGTGGAGCCTGGTCGAGAAATACAAAGTCACCGCCATGTTCAGCGCCCCCACCGCCGTGCGCGTGCTCAAGAAACAAGACCCCGCGGCCCTCAAGAAACACGACCTCAGCAGCCTGCGCGCCCTGTTCCTGGCCGGAGAGCCGCTCGACGAACCCACCGCCCAGTGGATCGCCGACGCCCTGGGCGTGCCCATCGTCGACAACTACTGGCAGACCGAATCCGGCTGGCCCATCCTCAGCATCGCCAACGGCGTGCAGCGCCAGCCCAGCAAGTTCGGCAGCCCCGGCATCCCCACCTACGGCTACAAGGTCAAGCTCGTCGACGACGCCACCGGCGAAGAACTGCACGGCGCCCACCAGAAAGGCGTGCTCGTGGTCGAAGGCCCGCTGCCGCCCGGCTTCATGCAGACCGTCTGGCGCGACGACGACCGCTTCGTCAACACCTACTGGAAAAGCGTGCCCGGCCAGAGCGTCTACAGCAGCTTCGACCGGGGCATCCGGGACGAAGACGGCTACTACTACATCCTCGGGCGCACCGACGACGTCATCAACGTCGCCGGGCACCGGCTGGGCACCCGCGAGATCGAGGAAAGCGTCTCCAGCCACGCCAACGTGGCCGAAGTGGCGGTGGTCGGGGTGGCCGA
>NZ_AZSN01000332.1:0-1597 GCF_000576225.1 Methylibium sp. T29-B
GCGCGCACACTCGGCTTCTTTCAGCTGTCCCTCTGGCGAGTCGGCCAGCAGGTAGTAGGGGTAACGTGCGCCCATGATGCGAGCCCGGGCCAAGGCCAGGGCTACGCGTGAGGTATCGATGGTGATCCATCGCCGGCCCCATTGCTCAGCGACATATGCGGTTGTTCCGGAACCGCAAGTGGGATCAAGTATCAAGTCGCCTGGATCGGACAACATATTGATGCAACGCTGAACCACCTTCTCAGAGGTTTCGACCACGTAGCGCTTCTCAGAGGCGAATCCGGCAATTCCAGTGTCACCCCATACGTTGTTTTCAGGAAAAGCAGCGAAGTCTTCAAAGTAGCGAACGTAGTACAGCCCAGTTCCGGTCGTCGCAAGCCGGGCAGCGCACTTCAGACGCTGCATCCCGCTTTGATTTGTCTTCCAGCGCACCTTGTCCGATGGGCGCAGCGTCTTTCCCTCAAACTCCACAGGGAACCACGATGCAGCACCTTCTCCCTTGTCACGCCCCATGCTCTGGCTGGTGAGATTGTCAATGCGGAAGACTCTGGCGCCCGGTGGAAGCGATCGACCGCCAACCAGTTCTTCACTCGTAATTGCACGGGAACTTAGATCGGCTTCCCGCACACGCTTGTATGCACCACCTCCAGCGCCCCCCACTTGCTTCTGAGAAAGCGGCTGCCTGTACTTCAGGTGCTCGTGGCTCTTGGCATAGACGAGCAATACGTCGTAGGTGCCGGCCAGATATTCAGAGGTTGCGCTTGCGGTCTTGGAAAAGATGATCTGAGAGACAAAGTTCTCCAGCCCAAAGACCTCATCGAGCAAGCAACGAACAATGTGCGAATTCTCTTCGCCGATTTGCACGACCACTGACCCACTCGCGGTGAGCAAGTCGCGCGCCACTGTTAACCGATCACGCAGATAGGTCAGGTAGGAATTGATCCCGTCGCGCCAGGTGTCGCGAAACGCCTTTACCTGCTCTGGCTCGCGGCTGATGTGGTCGCGGTTGCCGTCCTTCACGTCGCGGCTGGTCGTGCTCCACTGGAAGTTTGAATTGAACTTGATGCCGTAGGGCGGGTCGAGATACACGCACTGCACTTTGCCGCGCAGGCCTTCGCGCTCAGCCAGGCTCGCCATGACCTGCAGGCTGTCGCCCAGAATCATGCGGTTGGTCCAGTTCTGGTCGTGAGCGTAGAAGTCGGTCTTGTCGGCGCCGGCGGGGATGCCATTGAAGTCGCCGAACATGTCCACCGTGCCCCCGGCCGCGCCTTCGCGCCGCGCCCGAGTTTGCTGCTGCAGGTCGTCGATCAGCACCTTGGGGTGCACCTTCTCCTGGATATACAGCGGCGGCGCATTCACCACCAGGTCAGTCCAGTCCTGATCGTCCTTGCCGCGCCAAACCAGTTGTGGGTCGAGGTCGCGGTTGCGCCGTGTCTTCTCGTACTGCAGGCCATCGGAGTTCGACGTGCCACGCGAGTAGCTAACCTGCACGGGCTTCCTGGCCTCGTCGGCCATCAGGCTCTGGTACTCCGCGGTGGGGATGTTCTTGCGCTTGTCGTCGCTGTGTTTGAGCGCGTCCACGCCAACGAAGGGGGTT
>NZ_AZSN01000333.1:0-1596 GCF_000576225.1 Methylibium sp. T29-B
GCCGCGGCCTCCTCGCTGCGCAGGAAGCGGCCGGGCGCGGCCGGCAGATCCTCGACGAACACCGCCTCGCCACGCTGCCAGGCCAGGCCCGGCAGCCCCACGCCGCGCGGCAGGTAGGTCTCCTGGGAGATCGCCTCGAAGGCCTGAGCGCCGGGGCCGTAGGCGCCGTCGACCAGCGTCATGTCGGTGGTGATACGCGGGTCGTGGTGCCACAGCTCCAGGGCACCGGCCTGTCCGGGCACGTGGCCGCAGAACACCACCAGCACCGACGTGAGACGGTCGTGCAGGTACAGCGGCAGGGCGATGGCGCAGTCCATGCCGGCGGTCCGGGCGGCGGCGGTGCGCTGGAAGATCGAACCCTCGAACTGCCGCAGCAGCACCGGGCGGCCTTCTTCCCAGGCGCGGCCGGGCAGTCCCTCGCCACGGCCAAAGCACATGGAGCGGCTGATCGTCGCGAAGCTGCGCGCCGGGCCGAAGCCGCCGCAGCCGAACTCGAGCAGCGTGCCGTCGGCGCTGGGGATCCAGACTTCGGCGGCCTTGATGAAGGTGGCAGACATGGCGCGTCCTGGAGGGTGTGCAGCGCTCGTGCAAGTTGCAGGCCAGCACGGGCCGGTCGCGCCGCATGCCGGCGAGCCGATAGACTGGCCCGCATGAACCGCACCGATCCGCAGCAGCACGCAGACTTTCGCTCCGCCGCCGTGACGCGGCTGCGCGCCGACCTGGCGCTGGCGCTGCGGGCCGCCGCGCTTCACGGCCTGGCCGAAGGCGTGTGCAACCATTTCAGCGTGGAGCTGCCCGACGGCTCCGGCCGTTTCCTGCTGAATCCGCGCGGCCTGCTGTGGAGCGAGATCGGCGCCGACGACATCGTGATGATCGACGTGCAGGGCGCCCGGCTGGCAGGCCGCCACGACGTCGAGCCCACGGCGATGTTCATCCATGCCGCGATCCACCGCATCGCCGGCCAGGCCTGCGTGCTGCACACCCACATGCCGTACGCGACCGCGCTCACGCTCACCGTCGATCGGGCCCTCGACACCACGCTGTCGCAGAACGCGATGCGCTTCCACGGCCGCGTGGCCATCGATGCGCACTACAACGGTCTCGCGCTCGATGCATCGGAGGGCGAACGCATCGCACGCGCCATGCGGGGGGCCGACGTGGTATTCCTCGGAAACCACGGCGTGGTGGTCTGCGGCGCCTCGATGGCGCATGCCTACGACGACCTCTACTACCTGGAGCGCGCCTGCGCCACGCAGGTACTGGCCGGCTCGACCGGCCGGCCGCTGGCCCCGGTGGCGCCGACCATCGCCGCGCACGTGGCGCAGCAGACGCTGGGCGAGCGGCTGCAGTCGGAGCTGTTCTTCGAGGCGCTGCGGCGCACCGTGCCCTAGCCTCCGCAGCGCAGCGGGCCGCGCGTCCGCCGCGGCCGTGAAAGCTGTTCTGGCGCGGTACAAAAACGCCTAGGGAAACTACGTGCTTGGGTGGGGTGGCCCGTGAACTTTAAGGTTCATGCCGTGCCGACGCCGCCGTGACGGTGGTGCGTGGCCTTCCTTGCCACTCTCCCGCGAAGCATCGACCGATGGATTCATTCCTCCC
>NZ_AZSN01000334.1:0-1584 GCF_000576225.1 Methylibium sp. T29-B
CACGCATCGACGGGCCGGCCGTCATCGCCGAGCGCAACGCGACGACGGTCGTCGATCCGGGCTGGCAGGCCCGCGTGACGATGCAGGGCGCGCTGGAGCTGGCGCGCGTGCGACCGCGCGCGCCGCGCACCGCGCTCGGCACCGAGGTGGATCCGGTGCGCCTGGAGGTCTTCAACAACCTCTTCATGAACATCGCCGAGCAGATGGGCCTGCGGCTGCAGAACACCGCGCACTCGGTGAACATCAAGGAGCGGCTCGACTTCTCCTGCGCGCTGTTCGACGGCGGCGGCGAGCTGATCGCCAATGCACCGCACATGCCGGTGCACCTGGGTTCGATGAGCGAGTCGATCAAGACCGTGATCGCCCGCAACCCTCGGCTGCTGCCGGGCGACGTGTTCGTGCTCAACGACCCCTACCACGGCGGCACGCACCTGCCGGACATCACGGTGGTGACGCCGGTGTTCCTGGCCCCTCACTCCAGCCGTCTCCCGGAGGGCGAGGGAGAAAAGCCGCTGTTCTACGTGGCTTCGCGCGGCCACCATGCCGATGTCGGCGGCATCACGCCCGGGTCGATGCCGCCGTTCTCGCGCCGCATCGACGACGAGGGCGTGCTGCTCGACAACTTCCGGCTCGTCGAAGGCGGCGCCACGCCGTGGCTGCGCGAGGCCGAACTGCTGGCCGTGCTGGGCGCCGGGCCGCACCCGGCGCGCAATCCGGCGCAGAACCTCGCCGACCTGCGGGCGCAGATCGCCGCCAACGAAAGGGCGCCCAGGAGCTGCGCGCGCTGGTGGCGCAGGTCGGCCTGGAGACGGTGCAGGCCTACATGCAGCACGTGCAGGACAACGCCGAAGAGAGCGTGCGCCGCGTCGTCACGGCGCTGGCCGCGACGATCGGCAACGGCCGCTACACGCTGCCGCTCGACAACGGTGCGCAGATCGCGGTGCAGGTGAGCGTCGACGCCACCGCGCGCAGCGCCTGCATCGACTTCAGCGGCAGCAGCGCCCAGCAGGACGACGGCAACTTCAACGCACCGAAGTCGGTCACGATGGCGGCGGTGCTGTACGTCTTCCGCACGCTGGTGGGCGACGACATCCCGCTCAACGCCGGCTGCCTGAAGCCGCTGCGGGTGGTGGTGCCCGAAGGCTCGCTGCTGAACCCGCGCCCGCCGGCGGCGGTGGTGGCCGGCAACGTCGAGACCTCGATGTGCGTGACCAATGCGCTCTACGGCGCGCTCGGCGTGATGGCGGCGAGCCAGTGCACGATGAACAACTTCACCTTCGGCAACGAGCGCCACCAGTACTACGAGACGGTCGCCGGCGGCAGCGGCGCCGGCCCCGACTTCGACGGCACGGCCGTCGTGCAGACTCACATGACCAACTCCCGGCTCACCGACCCGGAGGTGCTGGAGTTCCGCTTCCCGGTGCGGCTGGACAGCTACGCCATCCGCCACGGTTCGGGCGGTGCCGGCCGTCACCGGGGCGGCGACGGCGGCGTGCGGCGCCTGCGCTTCCTGGAGCCGATGACGGCCAGCATCCTCAGCAACGGCCGCCGCGTGCCGGCCTTCGGGCTGGCCGGCGGCGAGCC
>NZ_AZSN01000335.1:0-1569 GCF_000576225.1 Methylibium sp. T29-B
CCGCCGACGAGACCAACGTGCGCTTCGGCAGCGCGATGAGCGGCGTGTCGGGCAAGGGCGTGGACGCCATCCGCGCGTCGATCGCCGACGCGACGTGGTGCTGGGCACCGCGGCGGCCGGCGTGCAGGTGATCAGCGAGGCCGACCGCGCGGTGGCCACGCGGCTGCTGGTGGCGGCCGACGTGAACGCGGTGCCGCCGGAAGGCATCGCCGGCGTGGGCGTGATGGACAGCGGCAAGCTGCTACCCGGCAGCCGCGCGGTGGGCATCGGCGCGCTGGCGATCGGCAACGTGAAGTACCAGGTGCAGCACCGCCTGCTGGTGCGCATGCGCGGCGCGGAGAAGCCGGTCTACCTGAGCTTCCCCGAGGCGCTGGCGGTGGCGCGCGAAGTGCTCGCCGAGACGTGACCCACCTCCGAAGCGCAGGAATGACCCATCCCCGAAGCGCCTGCGGCGCCTCCCGCTCGAGGGGGCGACGCTGGTGGACCGGCAGAGCCGGATCCACGGCGTCTGCGCGCCAGAGCTGCGGCCGGGTGCACGATCGGCGCGTGGGGTCCTGAGATGTCTGCTGCTTCGACGGGCCGCGCGACGCTGGTGGTCGCGGGGCTGTCCGCACGGTGGATGGCGGAGGCGGCGGCGCGTGACGGTTACGACGTGATCGCGCTCGATGTCTTCGGCGACGTGGATACACGGCGCGCCGCGCGGCACTGGGAGTCGATCGGGCGCGACGGCGCACAACTCGGGATCGACCCGCAGCGCACGCTCGCGGCCTTGCGCGCGGCAGCCGCCGATCCGCAGGTGCTGGGCTGGGTCGCGGGCAGCGGCTTCGAGGGTCAGCCCGAGCTGCTGGGCCGCGGCGCGCAGGCGCTGCCGCTGATCGGCACGCCAGCCGAGACGGTGCTGCGCGTGCGCGACCCGGCCGGCTTCTTCGGCATGCTCGACTGGCTGGGCCTGCCGCACCCCGAGGTGCAGTTCGACGCCCCCGATCCGCCGTCGGGCTGGCTGCGCAAGGAGGCGCGCGGGACCGGCGGCTGGCACATCCGGCCGGCCGACGACCCGCACCCGGCCGATCCCGAACAGCAGCCCTATTACCAGCGCGAGGCGCCCGGCACGCCGATGTCGGCGCTGTTCCTCGCCAACGGCCGCGAGGCGCGCGTGCTCGGCATCAGCGAGCTGATCGTCCGGCCGCTCGGCGCGCACCATCCGCATGTCTACCGCGGTGCCATCGGGCCGGTGGCGCTGCCGGCGGCGCTGGCCGTGGGGCTGGACACCACGCTGCACACGCTGGTCGCCGCCTTCGGCCTGCGCGGGCTGTGCAGCCTGGACTTCCTGCTCGACGGCGACCACTGGTCGCTGCTGGAGATCAACCGCGGCCGTCGGCCAGCGCGGCGCTGTACGGCGACACCTGGCGTGGATGCGGGCCATGTCGGCGCCTGCCTGCAGGGCACGCTGCCGTCGGCCGAGACCGCGGCGCCGGCGCCGGCACCGGGCACGCTGCGCGGCAGCGAGATCGTGTTCGCGCGCTGCGCGATGCAGCTGACGGCGGCCCAGGCCGAAGCCCTGGCGTCCCG
>NZ_AZSN01000336.1:0-1558 GCF_000576225.1 Methylibium sp. T29-B
CGCAGGCGCGCCAGCCGCGGGCCTGAGCGGCGGCGGGCGCCAGCGGACCGATACCGGGCAATCCCGAGTGATCGGTCATCCTTCATGTTGTACGATGACGTACAACTAGAGAGGGGCTTGTCGCCACCTCGTCCGCCCCAACCCGACCCCGACCGAGGAGACCCCCGATGATTCGACGCATCTTTGTCCGCGCCCTGACCGCCACGCTGGCGCTGGCCGCCGGCGGCGCCCAGGCCCAGGCCTGGCCCACGCAGACGATCCGCATCGTCGTGCCGTACTCGCCCGGTGGCTCGTCGGACATCATCGCCCGCGCGATCTCGGGGCCGCTGTCCGAGGCGCTGAAGCAGACGGTGATCGTCGAGAACAAGCCCGGCGCCAACGGCAACACCGGCACCGATTTCGTCGCCAAGGCCAACGACGGCCACACGCTGCTGCTGTGCGACGTGGGCGCGCTGGCGATCACCGCTTCGGTCTACGCCAAGCTGCCGTTCGATCCCAGCAAGGACCTGCGCGGCGTCGGCATGCTCGCGTACTCGCCGCACCTGCTGGTGGTGCATCCGTCGGTCAAGGCCAACAACCTGCAGGAACTGGTGGCGCTCTCGCACAAGGAGTCGCTGAATTTCGCGGTCACCGCGATCGGCAGCGCGCCGCACCTGGCCGGCGTGGCGGTCGAGAAGGCCACCAAGGCCGAGTGGACCTACATCCCCTACAAGGGCGGCGCCCAGGCGATCGGCGACACCGTGGCCGGCCAGACCCAGGTGCTGATGAACGGCATGCTGGCGACGCTGCCGCAGGTGCAGGCGGGCAAGCTCAAGGTGCTGGGCGTCTCCAAGGCCACGCGCGTACCGCTGCTGGCGAACGTGCCGACGATCGCCGAGCAGGGCGTGAAGGGCTTCGAGTCGGGCACGTGGCAAGGCGTGCTGATGCCGGCGGCCACGCCGCCCGCGGTGGTGGCCAAGGTGGCGGCCGAGCTGTCGCGCATCATCCGTTCGCCCGAGGTGCGCGAGCGCCTGGTGTCGCAGGGCGCCGAGGTCTACACGATGACGCCGGCCGAGTTCGCCACCTTCTTCGAGCGCGAGCGCAAGAACTGGGCGAGCGTCGTCGCGCAGGGCGGGGTGAAGATCGAATGATGTCGACGAAGCCCCGCGTGCTGCAGATCGGCCGCCTGCTGCCCTGGCTGGAGGAGCGGCTGGCGGCCGCCCACGACCTGCACCGCCTGGCCGACGAGGCCGACCCGCAGGCCTTCCTGGCGGCGCGTGGCGCCGAGTTCGTGGGCCTGGTCACCTCGGCCGGCGGCAGCGGCGCGGACGCGGCGCTGATCGACGCGCTGCCGTCGCTGCGCGTGATCTCGAGCTTCGGCGTGGGGCTCGACAAGATCGACCTCGCGGCCGCCGCGCGGCGCGGCATCGCCGTGGGCTACACCCCCGACGTGCTGAACGACTGCGTGGCCGATCTCGCGATGGCCCTGCTGCTCGACGTGGCACGCCGCACGCCCGAGGCCGACCGCTACGTGCGCGCCGGCCGCTGGGGCGTGGCCGGTGCGCCGGCGTTCCCGCTC
>NZ_AZSN01000337.1:0-1552 GCF_000576225.1 Methylibium sp. T29-B
GGCTAGGAGTCTGCGCGGCAGAACCGTGTAGTTTCTGATGTCACATGGCACGAGGTATGCGTTGATGGGGCATGGCTGGAAGCTATCGCCCCTACGAACCTGACCAAGTGATGCTGTTGCCGGCGGCGCCGCAAGACTGGCTGCCGGCAGGCCACCTGGCCCACTACATCAACGACACGGTCGACGCGCTGGACCTCAAGGCGTTCTATGCGCGCTACGAGGGCGGCGGCTCGCGCAACCAGCCGTTCCACCCGGCCATGATGGTCAAGGTGCTGGTCTACGCGTACGCCACGGGCGTGTTCAGCTCGCGCAAGATCGAGCGGCGGCTGCACGAGGACCTGGCGTTCCGGATGCTTGCTGCAGGCAACTTCCCGCGCCACCGCACCATCTGCGACTTCCGTGCGTTCCACCTGAAGGAACTATCGGAGCTCTTCGTGCAGGTGGTCAAGCTCGCGCGCGAGATGGGCCTGGTCAAGCTGGGCACGGTGGCCATCGACGGCACCAAGCTGAAGGCCAACGCCAGCCGTCACAAGGCCATGAGCTACGAGCGCATGAAGCAGGCCGAGGCCGAACTCAAGGCGCAGATCGACGCCCTGCTGGCGCGCGCCAAGGCCACCGACGAGGCCGAGGTCAACGAGCCGGAACTGGACCTACCCGCCGAGATCGAGCGGCGCGAGGCGAGGCTTGCGGCCATCCGCGAAGCCCGCGAACGCCTGGAGCAACGCCAGCGCGAGGCGGACCTCGAACGCGGCCGCAGCGACGACGACGACTGCCGTCCGCGTGGCCCGGATGGCAAGCCAAAGGGTGGGCGCTACAAGCGCGAGTTCGGCGTGCCCGAGGACAAGGCGCAGGAGAACTTCACCGACCCGGACAGTCGCATCATGAAGCGCGCTGGTGGCGGGTTTGACCCGGCGTACAACGCACAGACCGCGGTGGACGAGGCCGCGCACATCATCGTGGCGGCCGAACTGGACAACGTCGCGCCGGACGCGAACTGGTTGCTGCCCATGATCCAGGCGGTGGGCGACAACCTGGGCGAACTGCCCGAGCTCGGGCTGGCCGACGCGGGCTACCGCAGCGAAGACAACCTCAAGCGCGCACCGATCGGAGTGGTGGTGGCGCTGGGCCGCGAAGGCAAGCAGCACGCCGAGATCGATGCCGAGCAGTACCCATACACCGCGGCGATGGCCGCCAAGCTGCAGACCGAAGAAGGACGGGCGGCCTACCGCAAGCGCAAGTGGATCGCCGAGCCACCCAACGGCTGGATCAAGAACGTGCTGGGGTTCCGGCAGTTCAGCATGCGAGGACTGCACCGGGTGCAAGCCGAGTGGAAGCTCGTGTGCATGGCGCTGAACTTGAGGCGCATGGCGGTGCTCAGCGCAAGCTGAACGGCGGCAAGGCGCTCGTCGGACTGACTGGAGCCTCCCTCGCGGAGGGAGGCTGGAGGGTGCGGTCGAACACGCTGCCGCTCCCTCTCGGAGGGGGCTCGGGGGAGCCGTGCGTAGAGCCGCAGGCTAGGAGGCTGGGCGGCTTCTGCCGCGCAGACTCCTAG
>NZ_AZSN01000338.1:0-1533 GCF_000576225.1 Methylibium sp. T29-B
CGGCCTGATCGGTGGCGCGCCGATCGGACCGGCCACCGGCGCGACCGCCCCATCGCCCGGCAGCGACGAGGCGGCGGTCTTCGCGGCCGCCGGCCTGCAGCGCCGCGGCAACGAGCACTACCGAGAGGCGTGCGCCACGGCACTGAAGCCGCAGACCGAGCGGCTGGACATCAACCACGATGGCCGCGACGAAGTGCTGCTGTTCCTGGCGTCCTCGCCCTGCTTCGGCCCGGCCCGTGGCGGCAACGTCGCGCTGTTCATGCAGAACGCCGGCGGCGCGTGGGTCGACCTGCTCGGCTTCCTGCCCGGCGTGGAGGTGCTGCCGACCGGCGGTGAACACCTCGGCTACGCCGACCTGGGGGTCGCCAACCCCGGCGGCTGCATGGCGGTCTATCACTGGAACGGCAGCGCCTACGTCCACGCCGCCAACCGCGCCATCGAGCCCGGTGGCTGCCAGTTCCGATGATGCCGCGCATCGGTCTCGCGCTGGCCGGCGGCGGGCCATTGGGCGCGATCTACGAGATCGGCGCACTGTGCGCGCTCGAGGAATCGATCACTGGCCTGCGCCTCACTCAGTGCCAGGGCTACGTGGGCGTGTCGGCCGGCGGCTTCGTGGCCGCCGGACTGGCCAACGGCATCGGGCCGCGTGAGCTGTGCCGCTCCTTCATCGAGAACGAGGGGCCGCCGGACGACGTGTTCGACCCCGCGCTGCTGATGCGGCCGGCCTGGGGCGAGTTCGCGAAGCGCCTCGCGCGGGCGCCCGGTCTGGCCGGCGGCGCGGCTCTGGACTATGCGCTGGGCTTCGCCACCCGCAGCCAGGTGCTCGACCAGCTCGGCCGCGCCATGCCGACCGGCCTGTTCTCCAACCGCACGGTCCACCAGCACCTGAGCCGCGTGTTCGGCGCGCCCGGCCGCAGCAACGACTTCCGCACGCTGGCGCGCCGGCTGGTGCTGGTGGCGGTCGACCTCGACAGCGGCGACGCCCGGCCCTTCGGCCTGCCGGGCCACGACCACGTGCCGATCTCGCTCGCCGTGCAGGCCAGCGCCGCGCTGCCCGGACTGTTCCCGCCGGTCGAGATCGACGGCCGCTGCTACGTCGATGGCGTGCTGCGCAAGACGCTGCATGCCTCGGTCCTGCTCGACGAGGGCCTGGACCTGCTGATCTGCCTGAATCCGCTGGTGCCCTACGACAGCCCCGCCGACGCGCACAGGCCGGCGGACGGTGCCAGGGCGCCGCTGGCGCGGCTGGTCGACGGCGGCCTGCCGCAGGTGCTGAGCCAGACGTTCCGCACGCTGATCCGCTCGCGCATGGAGCTCGGCCTGCGCCAGTACGACCAACTCCACCCCGACACCGACATCCTGCTGTTCGAGCCCGACGCGCGCGACGCCAAGGTGTTCTTCACCAACCCGTTCAGCTACTCGCAGCGCCGCCGCATGGCCGAGCACGCCTACCAGGCCACGCGGACTCAGTTGCGCGCGCGCCGCGCCGCACTCGGCCCGCGGCTGCTCGCCACGGCCTCGGCTGGAGCGCCG
>NZ_AZSN01000339.1:0-1521 GCF_000576225.1 Methylibium sp. T29-B
GCGCGGCGTCGCGCTGCCCGACGCCGCGCACTGCCGTTGCACGGCCGCGGCGCGCTGGTCGAGCGCTGGCTCGACGGCCTGGCACGCGAGGGCCGGAACTTCGAGCGGGTGGAAGAGAGTCCCTGGAACGGCCTCGAACTCGACGGCGCCCAGCTGCGCGAGACCGACGGCCGGCTGGCCGCGCAGGTGGCTGCCGAGGACGCGGTGAGCGACCTCGCGCTGTTCGACCGCACGCCGGCCGCCGACAGCGACGGTGCACTCGCCTGGAGCGCCAGCGGCAGCGCAAGCACGGCTTGGCAGGCGCGCGCCGCGCAGTGCCTGCAGGCGGCAGGCCGGCAGCCGCAGCGGCTGCGCGACGTGCCGGGCCTGGTGGTCGCACGCACGCTGGCGATGCTGATCAACGAGGCGTCCGACGCCGTGCTGCAGGGCGTGTGCAGCGCCGCGGACGCCGACCTGGCGATGAAGCTCGGCGTCAACTATCCGGCCGGCCCGTTCGAATGGCTGGCGGACTGGGATGTGCGCCAGGTGGTCGCGCTGCTCGACCGCCTGGACACCCACTACCGCGGCGAGCGCTACCGCACGAGCCCCGCGCTGCGCGAACAGGCCTGGCTGCGGAAAGCGACCGCGACCTGAGCCCCCGGCGATCGACGACCCCCTTCCAGCACTTCATCATGATCCGTGACGCCTACCTCTGCGACGCACTGCGCACCCCGTTCGGCCGCTACGGCGGCGCCCTGTCCGGCGTGCGTGCCGACGACTTGGCCGCGGTGCCGCTCGCGGCCCTGATGGCCCGCAACCCGCGGGTCGACTGGCAGGCCGTCGACGACGTGGTGCTGGGCTGCGCCAACCAGGCCGGCGAGGACAACCGCAACGTGGCGCGCATGGCCAGCCTGCTGGCCGGGCTGCCGGTGGAGGTGCCGGGCAGTACCGTCAACCGTCTGTGTGGCTCCGGCATGGACGCGGTGGGCACGGCCGCACGCGCCATCCGCAGCGGCGAGGCCAGTCTGATGCTGGCCGGCGGCGTGGAGAGCATGAGCCGTGCGCCGTTCGTGATGCCCAAGGCCGACAACGCCTGGTCGCGCAGCGCCGCGATCCACGACACCACACTGGCTGGCGCTTCGTCAACCCGCGCATGCAGGCGCTGCACGGCACCGACTCGATGCCGGAGACGGCCGAGAACGTGGCCGCCGAATTCGGCATCGAGCGCGAGGCGCAGGACCGCATGGCGCTGGCCTCGCAGCGCAAGGCGGTAGCGGCACAGCAGCGCGGCTTCTTCGACGCCGAGATCACGCCGGTGACGGTGCCGCAGCGCAAGGGCGAGCCCCTGGTCGTCGTGAAGGACGAGCACCCGCGCGAGACCAGCCTCGAGGCGCTGGCCCGCCTGAAGGGCGTGGTGCGCCCCGACGGCACGGTGACGGCCGGCAATGCCTCGGGCCTCAACGACGGCGCCTGCGCGCTGCTGCTGGCCGACGAGGCCGGTGCGGCCCGCCACGGCCTCACACCGCGCGCGCGCGTGGTGGC
>NZ_AZSN01000340.1:0-1518 GCF_000576225.1 Methylibium sp. T29-B
CCGGCGGCGAGGCCGGCGCGCTGGGGATCAACCGGGTCGAGCGCGCGCCCGGCACGGCCGGCCGGCGTGGCGCGATCGAGGAGCTCGGGCCGCTGGGATCGGTGGCGATGGAGCCGGGCGACGTGTTCGTGATTGAGACGCCCGGCGGCGGCGGCTACGGCTCGCCCGGGCTTTGACGCTCGGTCGGCACGGGCGGTGGCTGGCAGATACCCAAGCCGTGGCAGAGGACTTTTCCCGATGTGAGAATGAACGTTTATTCAGAGCGTTCTGATCATCAATCTGGGAGCCGTCGCTGCCGTGGCGCGCCCCGACCCGACGAGGTGCCAGATGGTTTTCCCGCGAGTTTCGATGCGCCACGGGGCGCAGATGGCCGTCCTGTCTCTGGCGGCCCTGCTGGTGGCCTGCAGCCGCGGCGGCGCGGCCAACGCGCCGGCTGCCCCGCCGCCGGCCGAGGTGGGTGTGCTGACCGTCAAGCCGCGCACCGTGTCGCTGCAGAACGAGTTGCCCGGCCGTGTTTCCGCGCTGCTGGTGGCCGAGGTCCGGCCGCAGGTCGGCGGCATCGTGCTGACCCGTGACTTCCGCGAAGGCAGCGATGTCCGCAAGGGCCAGACGCTGTACCAGATCGATCCCGCTCCCTTCCGCGCGGCCTTCGGCAGCGCCCAGGCCACGCTCGCCCGGGCCCAGGCCAACGTGGTGGCGGCGCAAGCCAAGTCCGACCGCTACAAGGAGCTGGTGCAGATCGACGCGGTCAGCAAGCAGGCGGCCGACGAAGCCATTGCGGCCGCCCTGCAGGCCGAGGCCGATGTCGCCGCCGCCAAGGCGGCCCTCGAGACCGCGCGCATCAACCTCGCCTACACGCGCATCACCGCGCCGATCTCCGGCCGCATCGGCAAGTCCAGCGTGACACCGGGCGCGCTGGTGACCGCCAACCAGGCGCAGGCGCTGGCGACGGTGCAGCAGCTCGACTCGATCTACGTCGACGTGACGCAGTCCAGCGCCGAGTTGCTGAGACTGCGCCGCGAACTGGCCGCCGGACGCCTGAAGACCGACGCGGCCAACCAGGCCGCGGTGAAACTCAAGCTGGACGACGGCACGCTGTATCCGGTGAGCGGCAAGCTGCAGTTCTCCGATGTGACGGTCGATGAGCAGACCAACTCGGTGACGCTGCGCGCGACCTTTCCCAATCCCAAGCAACTGCTGCTGCCGGGGCTGTACGTGCGGGCGGTGCTGGAGGAAGGCGTGCGCGAGAACGCGATCCTGGTGCCGCAGCAGGCCGTGGCGCGCGACAACCGCGGCAACGCGATCGCGATGGTGGTCGGGGCCGACGGCAAGGTCGAGCAGCGCGCGGTGCAGGTGCCGCGTTCGGTCGGCAACGAATGGCTGGTCGATGCGGGTCTGAAGGCAGGTGACCAGGTGGTGTTCGAGGGGCTGCAGAAGGCCCGCCCCGGCGCGCAGGTGAAGGCGGTGGAGCGGGTGCCGGGCGCTGGCGCCTCGGCGCCGGCTCCCGCGGCTTCGGCG
>NZ_AZSN01000341.1:0-1509 GCF_000576225.1 Methylibium sp. T29-B
GCACCAGCGCCCACGACACCGGCAGCGGCTCGCCGCCGCAACCGCAATCGAGCACCTGTCCGCGCCAGCGGTGGTAACCCATCGCGCCGGCATAGAGCAGCAGCAGCGCGGCCGCGAGCCCCGCGCCGAGCGGTCGCCACGGACCGGCCACCAGCAGCAGCGCCGTCGACAGCTCGAGCGGCGGCAGCAGCCGGGCCAGCGCGGGCACCGTGCTGGCCGGCACCCCATAGACCGAGAGCTGCTGCTCGAACAGCGCGAGGTCGGCCCACTTGGCCAGGGCCGCATGCGCGAACAGCGCGGCCAGCGCCGCGGCGGCGATCCACACCGGCAGCGGATCGAAGGACGGCAGCGGAAACGGCATGATGCAGCGGCCCGGGCTCAGTCGTGCGATTCGAGGTGGATCGCCGCCTCGCCGGCCCGGGCCACGCTGCTGATCGGTGTCAGCTTGCCGCGCTCGCCCCAGCGCCAGACGTGCAGGGCGCCCTTCTCGCCGTCCAGCGCCTGCAGCCGCTGGCCGCTGCGCGAGAAGGTCAGCGACACGCTGCCTTGTCCCGGTGCGCTGGCCACGCGCGTGCCGGCCGCCATGTCGAACATCCACAGCCTTCGCGCCGGGCGCTTGTGAGAGCCCTCGCTGCCCTTGTCGTGCATCGCCACCACCAGCCAGCGGCCGGACGGGTCGATGGCGAACGGCTGGTAGCCGCCGGGCCGCCAGCCGGCGCGCTGCCCGGCGGCACCGACCAGCGGCCTCGCGGACTTGACCACGGCCACCGCGCCACCAAGGTCCACCTCGGTCAGCACGCCCTTGAAGGACACGAACCAGTAGCGGTCGCCCAGCTGCTCGGCGTGGTGAAACCAGGGGTCGGCGTCGGCATCGAAGACGGCCTCGCCGATCTGGCGGTCGCTGACCTGACCGCTGTCGTCGAGCGTGACGGTGGCCAGCTTGCCGTCGCCGCACAGCATCGAGAAGCGGCTGCCATGGCTGGCCGCCGGCAGGATGCCCCAGCAGCCCGGTGTCGGCACCTCGGACACCACCTTGCGCTGCTGCAGGTCGACCACGGTGATCGACGTCGCCGGGGTGGCGTTCTGCACCAGCACGAAACGGCCGTTGCCGCTGGCCCGCACCAGGCCCCGGTAGTTCAGCGCCTGCGCCCGCTTGGCCGGCAGCGCGATCTCGTACTTGAACGCCAGGCTCTCGGTGTCGTGCACCTCCAGCACGTCCACGCGCTCCCCGCGCGAGCCGCGGCTCAGGTAGGTGGTGGCAACGTACAGCTCGTCGGCGTTCGCGCTGAGCGTGAAGTTGCGACGTAGCCGGTCGACACCATGCCCAGGAAGCGGCCGTGCCGCGCGTCGAACACCCGGATGCGGCCGTCGGAGATGTGGCTCACGGCGACATCGGCCACGTACACGCGCTCCGTCGCCGATGCGGCGATCGGCCCGGTCGACAGCGTCTCGACCGGCAGCTCGGCCGGCTGCGGGCGGGCCGGGGACACCGGCGCCGCGGCCGCCTGG
>NZ_AZSN01000342.1:0-1510 GCF_000576225.1 Methylibium sp. T29-B
GTTCGCGCCGGCCGGCGCTCCACCAGCCCGGCGGCCAGCGCATCGGCCATCTGCGCGTCGTTGCCGCCGCGCACGGCGAGCGGCAGCATCTGGCGCTGGCGCAGCAGCTCGATCAGCGCCGGGAAATCGATCGCGGCCTCGGCCTCACGCACCTGCGACAGGTCGATCACCACCGGATCGCGCTCGAACAGGCCCGGTGTGTCGGCGATCCGCTCGTCCAGCTCGCGAGCCAGTGCCGACAGATCGGTGGTCTTCAGGATCACCGCGACCAGCATCAGCGCGGCACTCTTCAACTCGAAGCTGGCAGAGCTGCCGGTTCTCTGGTCGACGGTCATGGGGCGGGGCGAGAGGGAAGAAACGCGACAAAGGTCACAGTGTATCGGGCGGCCGGCGCATTGCGGCACTGCAACGGACCGGCTTCAGCCCCCTTATCGCTTCAGCACCGGCGCCAGCGCCACGCCGGTGTGCGTGCCCGCGGCCACCACCTGCTCGGGCGTGCCCGCCGCCACCACACGGCCACCGCCGGCACCGCCCTCGGGACCGAGGTCGAGCACCCAGTCGGCTTCGGCGATGACGTCGAGATCGTGCTCGATCACCACCACGCTGTGGCCGCCGTCGACCAGCCGATGCAGCACGCGGATCAGCTTCTCGACGTCGGCCATGTGCAGGCCCACCGTGGGTTCGTCCAGCACGTAGAGCGTGTGCGGCGGCTTCTGGCCGCGCCGCGTAACGTCGTCACGCACCTTGCTGAGCTCGGTGACGAGCTTGATGCGCTGCGCCTCGCCGCCGCTCAGCGTGGGCGAGGGCTGACCCAGTGTCAGGTAGCCCAGGCCCACGTCCTTCAGCAATTGCAGCGGGTGGGCGATGGCGGGCATGGAGGCGAAGAAGTCGACCGCCTCGTCCACCTCCATCTGCAGCACGTCGCCGATGCTCTTGCCGCGCCAGGTGACGGCCAGCGTCTCGGGGTTGAAGCGCGCGCCGTGGCACAGGTCGCAGGGCACCTTCACGTCCGGCAGGAAGGCCATCTCGATGGTGCGCAGGCCCTGGCCCTCGCAGCCCGGACAGCGGCCCTCGCCGGTGTTGAACGAGAAGCGGCCGGCGGCATAGCCGCGCGCCTTGGCCTCCAGCGTCTCGGCGAACAGCTTGCGGATCGTGTCCCAGAAGCCGATGTAGGTGGCCGGGCAGGAACGCGGCGTCTTGCCGATCGGCGTCTGGTCGACCTCGAGCACGCGATCGATCGGCTCGAAGCCTTCGAGCTGGCTGCAACCCACCCAGGCCGGCCGCTTGCCGGCGGCCAACGCATCGCGGCCGGCCTTCGTGGCCTTCATCGCCACCGCCGCGTGCACGTTGACCAGCAGCACGTCGCGCGCGACGGTGCTCTTGCCCGAGCCGGAAACGCCCGTCACCGCAACCAACCGCCCGACCGGCACGCCGACGTCGAGCCCGGCCAGGTTGTGCAGCGTGGCGCCGCGCAGCGTGAGCCAGGGCACGCCCGGCGGCACCGCGCGCC
>NZ_AZSN01000343.1:0-1494 GCF_000576225.1 Methylibium sp. T29-B
CGACGCTGCCGCTGCGCGGCGTGCGCGGCGAGACCGTGTGGCTGCACGCCCCCGGCCACGGCCTGCTGCGGCCGGTGCGGCTGCTGCACCCGCGGCACCGTGTCTACCTGGTGCCGCGACCCGGCGACATCGTGCTGCTGGGCGCGACCGAGATCGAGAGCGAGGACCGTTCGCCGATGTCGCTGCGCAGCGCCGTCGAGCTGATGGCCGCCGCGCACAGCGTGATGCCGGCGCTGGCCGAGTCACGCATCCTGCGGCTCGACCGCAACCTGCGCCCGGCGCTGCCCGACAACCGGCCGCACATCGACGTCACGCCGCAGCGGGTGGCCGTCAACGGCCTGTTCCGTCACGGCTGGCTGCTGGCGCCGGCGCTGGTGGAGGACGCGCTGGCCGCCTGGGCAAGGCTGCGCGCCGACGCCGCGCTGCCCGGACCGGAGATCGAGCGATGAGCGGCCCGCCGGCACACGAGGACACGATGGTCACGGTGCATCTCGAGGGCCGCGGCTGCCGGCTCGCGCGCGGCAGCACGCTGGCCGACCTGCTGCGCCTGCTCGGCCAAGCGCCCGAGGCCATCACCACCGCCGTCAACGGCGAGTTCGTCGCCCGTGCCCTGCGCGCCGGCCACGTGCTGCAGGACGGCGACGAGATCCTGCTGTTCCAGCCCATCGTCGGCGGTTGAGCCCATCGATCCCCGCACGACCGCTTTTCCACGAGGACCTCCCCATGCCCCAAGCAACCCCGGCCGTCCCCCCGCCAGCCGACATGGCCAACGACGATCCCTGGCAGGTGGGCGGCGTGCGCCTGCACAGCCGTTTCCTGCTCGGCACCGCCGGCTACCCTTCTCCGGCGGTGCTGCAGGGCGCGCTGCGTGCGGCGCGCACGCAGGTGGTCACCGTGGGCCTCAAGCGCACGCTCGCGGCGGCCGGCGACAACGGCTACATCGCCACCATCCGCCAGACCCTGCGCGACACCGGCGCGCGCCTGCTGCCCAACACCGCCGGCTGCCGCACCGCGCGCGAGGCCGTGCAACTGGCGCACATGGCGCGCGAGCTCTACGACACGCCCTGGCTCAAGCTCGAGGTGGTGGGCGACGAGCACACGCTGCAGCCCGATCCGTTCGAGCTGCTGACGGCGGCCTCGCAGCTGGTGCGCGACGGCTTCACCGTGTTTCCCTACTGCACCGACGATCTCGTCAGCTGCCGTCGCCTGCTCGACGCCGGCTGCCCGCTGCTGATGCCCTGGGGCGCGCCGATCGGCTCGGGCCAGGGCCTGCTGAATCCGTTCGCGCTGCGCACGCTGCGCGAACGCCTGCCGGACACCACACTGATCATCGACGCCGGACTCGGCGCGCCCTCGCATGCCGCGCAGGCGCTGGAGCTGGGCTTCGACGCGGTCCTGCTCAACTCCGCCGTCGCGCACGCGCGCGAACCGGTGGCGATGGCGCGTGCCTCCGCCTGGCCGTCGAGGCCGGCCGCGCCGCCTGGCGGGCCGGCG
>NZ_AZSN01000344.1:0-1479 GCF_000576225.1 Methylibium sp. T29-B
CCCGCCTCCCAACCCGCCCCGGCGGCTTCGGCGCCCGGGGAGCGGCGGCAGCCCCGCCGGCGAAGATCGCCCAGGCGCCGGCGCCGACAGCACCGGCCGAGGCCACGAATCGATGAGCACCGTGTTCGACAAGCGTCCGTGGTGGCAACGTGCCGCCACCGTGTTCATGGGCTTCGACGGACCGCTGGCGCTGGCCATCGTGCTGCTGGCGGCCGCGGGCCTGCTGACCATGTATTCGGCCGGCTACGACCATGGCACGCGCTTCGTCGATCACGGCCGCAACATGCTGCTGGCCGCCGGCGTGATGTTCATCGTGGCGCAGCTCTCGCCGCAGCGCCTGGCGCAGCTGGCGGTGCCGCTGTACGTGCTGGGTGTGGCGCTGCTGATCGCCGTCGAGCTGTTCGGCGTGACGAAGAAGGGCGCCACGCGCTGGCTCGACCTGCAGGTGCTGGTGATCCAGCCCAGCGAACTGCTGAAGATCGCCACGCCCCTGATGCTGGCCTGGTGGTTCCAGCGCCGGGAAGGCCAGCTGCAGGCGCCGGACTTCGTGGTGGCCTTCGTGCTGCTGGCGGTGCCGGTCGCACTGATCGTGAAGCAGCCGGACCTGGGCACTGCCATCCTGGTGCTGTCGGGCGGGCTGTACGTGATGTTCTTCGCCGGCCTGAGCTGGGCGCTGATCCTGCCGGTGCTGGGGCTGGGCGCGGTCGGCATCGGCGGGTTGATCTGGTTCCAGACGCAGATCTGCGAGCCCGGCGTCGACTGGGTGTTGCTGCACGAGTATCAGAAGCACCGCGTCTGCACCCTGCTCGACCCGACCACCGATCCCTTGGGGAAGGGCTTCCACATCATCCAGGGCATGATCGCCATCGGCTCGGGCGGGGTCACCGGCAAGGGGTTCATGAACGGCACCCAGACCCATCTGGAGTTCATCCCCGAGCGCACCACCGACTTCATCTTCGCGGCCTTCTCGGAGGAGTTCGGACTGGCGGGCTGCGTGGCGCTGCTGCTGGGCTTCACCTTCCTGATCTTCCGCGGTCTGATGATCGCGTCGGACGCGCCGACGCTGTTCTCGCGGCTGCTGGCCGGCGCGATCACGCTCAGCTTCTTCACCTACAGCATGGTGAACATGGGCATGGTGACCGGCATCCTGCCGGTGGTGGGCATCCCGTTGCCCTTCATCAGCTACGGCGGCACGGCGATGGTCACGCTGGGTCTCGCGCTCGGCATCCTGATGTCGGTGGCGCGCAGCAAGCGGCTGATGCAGAGCTGAACGGCCGGCGACGGACTCAGCGCGGCGGCTTGCGTGGACGCTTGATCCAGCGCGACAGGAGGGAAGGCAGGCGCGGCCGCGCCACGGCTGGCCGCGCCGCAGGTGGCGCGGGCACTGGCGAGTGCACCTCGGGTACGACGGGTGCAATGGTTGCAGCGGGCGGGGCGACCAGCGCCGGCTCGTCGACCGCGGCATCGGCGGCGCTGCCG
>NZ_AZSN01000345.1:0-1448 GCF_000576225.1 Methylibium sp. T29-B
GTAAGCAATGGGATGGACGCCCCCACCCGCTGACGGCATCGAAGTGCCAGAGTGGAAGTGTCAGCCACCACTCGACCGGAAGGAGCGTCCACCATGCAGGTTACGACGATCGGCCTCGATCTGGCCAAGAACGTTTTCCAGGTACACGGCGTCGATGAGCGCGGCAAGGTCACGTTGCGCAAGCAGCTGCGACGCGATCAGGTCGCCGCGTTCTTCGCGAACTTGCCCGCGTGCCTGATCGGCATAGAAGCCTGCTCGAGTGCACACCACTGGGCGCGCAAACTGCAGGCCCTCGGGCATACAGTGCGGCTGATGGCGCCACAGTTCGTCAAGCCGTACGTCAAGAGCAACAAGAACGACGCGGCCGATGCTGAAGCAATCTGCGAAGCGGTGACTCGCCCGTCGATGCGCTTCGTGCCGATCAAGAACGTCGAGCAACAGTCGGTGCTTGCGTTGCACCGTGTGCGCCAGGGCTTCGTCAAGGCCCGCACGGCGCAGGCCAACCAGATCCGCGGGCTGCTCGCCGAGTTCGGGCTCGTGGTGCCGCAGGGCATCGCTCACATCGCGCAGCGCGTTCCAGACATCATCGAAGATGCCTTGATCGAACTGCCGGGTTCGTTCCGGCTGCTGATCGCCCGGCTGCTCGAGCAGCTACAGCTGCTGCATCGCCAGGTGGACGAGATCGAGGCCCAGATTAAGGCGTGGCACCGCACCAGTGACGCGAGCCGTCGGCTCGAGAAGGTGCCGGGCATAGGTCCACTGACTGCGACGGCGATGGCAGCCAGCGTCGGCGACGCGAGGAACTTCGACAACGGGCGGCAGTTCGCTGCTTGGCTGGGTGTCGTACCGCGCCAGCACTCCAGCGGCGGCAAGCCGACCCTCCTGGGTATGAGCAAGCGTGGCGACGCGTACCTGCGAACGCTGCTGATCCACGGCGCCAGGTCGGTGATCTACCGCGCGACGCAGCGCGCCGATGTCGACGGCTGGCTGATGAAGCTGGTCACGCGGCGCAACAAGAACGTTGCCGCCGTCGCACTGGCCAACAAGACCGCCCGAATCGCGTGGGCGTTGCTCGCGCACGATCGCAAGTTCGAGGCTGACTACGCAGCCACGTAGCTCGGCGCGGGCAACCACCCATCCCCCCGCCCTTCCCGCCAGCGGGAAGAGGCCCCAACGACGTCCGGCAAGACAAGGAGATTCCCACCGCCGATTGCTCAGGCAACCAGCAAGTTGATGGCACGACAGGTCAGACCGTGGTTGGCACAGCCCGCGCCGGACGAGGCACCAAGAGTGCGTGTAAGCGATCGAGGCGCCGACCAGCAGAACCCATCAGGGACAGCGAGCTCGTCTCGCATTGGAAGTCCGGATGTACGGGTGCAATCTCTCCCTTCGTGGCAGCAGCAAGCGGGAAAGCTTGGCAAACCGGGGGGCGTCCATGTACGTCCGGC
>NZ_AZSN01000346.1:0-1407 GCF_000576225.1 Methylibium sp. T29-B
GCGGCATCGACGGGCGACGCTGCTTCGACGCGGCAGGCGGCCTGGCCGCGCTGGCCCGCGCGATCGCCGAGCCGGTGCGCTGGGCCGACTGCATGCGCGAGCTGTCCGAGAGCGGCGTTCGGGTGGTGCTGGAACTCGGCCCCGGCCGCTCGCTGGCCAAGCTGCTGGCCGAGGCGCAGCCCGACATCGATGTGCGCTCGGTCGCCGATTTCCGCTCCTGGCGCGGCGTGGCCGACTGGCTGCGGGCCCGGCTCGACGCCTGAGGCGGCGGCGACCCGCCGCCTTCGCCACACCGCCCCTCCGACCGCGTCCGCCAGCCCCGGTGAAACCCCGAGTCCGGAGGGCTTGACGGACTCTTTGTCGGCAACTAATATATTAGTACCATACCGACAATCGGAGACCCGCCATGATGACCGAACGTCAACGCAAGTTCCGTGAACAGTACAAGTCCAACATCAGCCCGCTCTACAACGGCCTGCTGCACGTCGCGGTGATGTTCGCCGCCGGCATCGGCGGCATCTGGTACTGCGCCACGCAGCTGCAGAACCCCACCTGGGAATGGCTGATGGTCGCGCCGGTGTTCCTGTTCGGCAATTTCGTCGAGTGGGCCATGCACACCTACGTGATGCACCGGCGCATCGACGTGTTCGCGCTGCGCGCGATCTACGAGCGCCACACCCGCGAGCACCACCAGTACTTCACCGACAACGAGCCCACCATCGACACGGTGCGCGAGTTCCGCATCGTGTTCTTCCCGTGGCGCGTGCTCACGGTGCTGGGCATCGGTGGCACGACGCTGGGCTTCCTGACCAGCCTGGTGTGGAACGCCAATGCGGGCTACATCGTCTTCATCACGATGGTGGCGATGTACCTCAACTACGAGATCTTCCACTACTGCTGCCACGTGCACGACAACTGGTTCGTGCACAACATGCCCTTCATCAACACGATCCGGCGCCACCACACCGCGCACCACAACCAGGGG
Source organism: Methylibium sp. T29-B (assembly GCF_000576225.1). Taxonomy (NCBI): domain Bacteria; kingdom Pseudomonadati; phylum Pseudomonadota; class Betaproteobacteria; order Burkholderiales; family Sphaerotilaceae; genus Methylibium; species Methylibium sp. T29-B. Next base: position 986 of record NZ_AZSN01000346.1, read on the forward strand.
ATCATGATGAAGTACAACATGAACCTGTCGTACCCGATCGCCGACTACCTGATGGGCACCAGCGACCTGCGGCGCGGCCTGTTCGGCCACCTGTTCAACGGCTACAGCGACAAGCACGTGAAGGAGGAGCTGCGGCCCATCATCGCGCGCTTCCGCACCTCCGACGTGCAGAACACGCGCGTCACGCTCGACGGGCCGATCCTCGAGAACGACGAGCGGCGCGCGATGGCCCTGTAGGGCCGGGCCGACGGCTGGCTCTACACTGCGGCGGCGCGTCGATCGCACCGCCTGCGGCCCCCGTGCCGCCGACCCGATCGATGCGGGTGCCGCGCCCCGGAGATCGACTGTCGACCGCGGGGGCGCGGTCACAGCGGCCGATCCATAGAAGAGCAGCAAGATGCCAGCACGCCCCGCCCCGACGA
>NZ_AZSN01000347.1:0-1397 GCF_000576225.1 Methylibium sp. T29-B
ATCGACCATGTGCACGGCGAGATCATCACCACGCGCGGGCAGCTGTCGACGCTGGTGCCGCAGATGCGCGAGGGCGAGCGCGCCATCTCCGCTCGCTGGGAATGGCAGCAGACGCCGGCGATGCTGATCTTCGCCAACTTCCTGCCCGAGCCCGCGGCCGGCGCGCGCCACTTCTTCGACATCACCTGGACGCCGCCCGCGAACATCCAGCTCTCGGTCGGTGCGACGCAGGACGGCGGCGCGCTCGACCTGGCCGGCTGCATCGGCCAGTACGACCTGCACACCTGCACGCCGGAGACCGCGAACACCACCCACTACTGGTTCGCGACACGGCGCAACCACGTCGTCGAGGACGCCGACTACAACGCCATGAAGATCCAGGCCATGCATGCGGCCTTCGAGAACGAGGACGGGCCGATCATCGAGGCCGTGCACGACGAGATGGGCACCACCGACTTCTTCAGCCTGAACCCGGTGCTGATGACCAACGACGTGGCACCGGTCAAGGTGCGGCGGCGCCTGCGACAGCTGATCCAGGACGATCGGCGCGGCGCCTGAGAGCGGGCGCCGCCGCGCGCCTCAGGACTCGCGCTTCTTGAGGCGGTATTCGACCTGGCCGCGCCGCAGGCGCAGCAGGCGCGCGGCCGCGGAGATGTTGCCGTCGCTGCGCTCCATCGCGCGCTCGAACAGCAGCGACTCGATCTGCTCGAAGGACGGCAGGCGGGCCAGCAGGTCGTCGGCCAGTCGCTTGCACTGGTCGCTGGCCTCGCCGGCGCGCGGGACCAGCTCGCCGTGCGCGCCTACGCTCAGCGAACGCAGCTTGAGCTGCTCGCCGCCGGAGAACAGGTGCTGCACGTCGATCTTGCCGTCGTCGTCGGCCAGGATCACCGCGCGCTCGACCATGTTCTCGAGCTCGCGCACGTTGCCGGGCCAGTGGTAGTCCCACAGCGCGTCGTAGGCGCGCGTGGTCAGGCCGGCCACGCGCTTGCCGCAGCGCCGATTGCAACGTTCCAGGAACAGTGCGACGAGCAGCGGGATGTCCTCCAGGCGCTCGCGCAGCGGCGGAATGACGATCGGGAACACGTTGAGCCGGTAGAACAGGTCCTCGCGGAATCGGCCGGCCTCGACCTCGTCGCGCAGGTCGCGGTTGGACGCCGCGACCAGTCGCACGTCGACCTTGCGCACGCGCACGTCGCCCACGCGCTCGATCTCGCGCTCCTGCAGCACGCGCAGCAGCTTGCCCTGCGCCGGCAGCGGCAGGCTGCTTATCTCGTCGAGGAACAGCGTGCCGCCGTGGGCCCGCTCGAAGCGTCCGGGCCGCGAATGGTCGGCTCCGGTGAAGGCACCTTTCTCGACACCGAACAGCTCGGATTCCACCAGATCGGGCGGAATCGCCG
>NZ_AZSN01000348.1:0-1390 GCF_000576225.1 Methylibium sp. T29-B
GGCACGCAGGACACCCGGCGCCACGCGCAGCGCGCCGCGGCGCAGTCCGACCTCCAGCAGCGCCGCGCACGCGGCGCGTCGGCCACGCTCGAGCCTGGGTCGACGGCGAGCCTCTGAGCCTGTCGCTGCTGTGTCGCGACGGCTCGGCCGAACTGCTCAGCATCAACCGCCAGCGCATCGCCATTGCGGACGACGGCCAGTTGAGCGACGAGGGCGTGACCATCAACGCACTGGCGCTCGACGACGCGCGCGCCCCGGCGCTGGCCCGCACCGCGCAGGCGGTGGCGCGGGCGGTGCCCGGCCTGCGCGGCTTCGTCGGCATCGACCTCGTCTGGCATCCGCAGCGCGGGCCGGTGGTGATCGAGGTCAACCCGCGCCTGACCTGCGCCTTCGTGGGCCTGTCGGCCGCGCTCGGGCGTCCGCTGGCGGCCGAGATCCTGGCGCTGCACGAGGAGCCGGTCGATGCCTGAGCGTGTCGTTGTCGGCTGGGACATCGGCGGCGCGCACGTCAAGGCCAGCTGGGTCGAGCGCGGCGTGCTGCGCGACGTGACGCAATGGGCCTGCCCGCTGTGGCAGGGCCTCGACCGTCTGCACGCGGTGCTGGCCGAGGCGCAGGCGCGCTGGCCGCAGGCCAGCGGTGCCGTGCACGCGATCACGATGACCGGCGAGATGGTCGACCTGTTCGAGCACCGCGAGGCCGGCGTCGTGGCGCTGGCTGCAGCGATGGGCGACGCGCTCGACGGTCCGCTGTGGTTCTACGCCGGCGAGCGCGGCTGGTGTGCGCCGGCCGACGTGGCCGCGCAGTGGCAGGCCATCGCCTCGGCCAACTGGTGGGCGACCGCCGCGCTGGCGGCGCAGGCGCTCGGCGAGGGCGTGCTGGTCGACATCGGCAGCACCACCACCGACCTGATCGCGCTGCGGGGTGGGACGGTGCGCGCGCAGGGCCGCAGCGACGCGGACCGGCTGCAGAGCGGCGAACTGGTCTACCAGGCGTGGTCCGCACGCCGCTGTGTGCGCTGGCCCCGCGGGTCGTGTTCCGCGGCCGGGCATCGAACGTGATGAACGAGTTCTTCGCGACCACGGCTGATGTGTACCGGCTCACCGGCGAACTCGATCCGGCGCACGATCTCCATCCCGCGGCCGACGGTGGCGCCAAGGATGCTGCCGCGACCCGCCGGCGCCTGGCACGCATGATCGGCCTGGACGCGCGTGATGCCGACGAGTCCGACTGGCTTGCCTTCGCGAACGCGTGGCGCGAACTGCAGCTCGACGAACTGCAGGCCAGCTCGAACGCGTGCTCCTCGCAGCGCCGATCGCGGCCTCGGCGCCGCTGGTCGCCGCCGGCTGTGGCGACTTCCTGGCCGAGGCGCTGGCGCGGCGCATCGGCGGC
>NZ_AZSN01000349.1:0-1380 GCF_000576225.1 Methylibium sp. T29-B
ATCTTCGGGAAGCAGCCGCCCTGCCCGCCGAAGTCCACGAACTTGTAGCCGCTCGGGTCCTTGAACTCGTCGGTCAGCTGCAGCTCGTTGTGGTTGTAGTAGGGCATCAGGATGTTCTTGGTGCCCTTGAACGTCCACTTCATGTCCGAGATGCGGCCGTTGTAGCCCTCGAAGTCCTCGATCATCAGGTCCGCGCCGAGGAAGGCGTCCGTCGTCTGCCCGGTGGCGAGCCGGCGCACGCGGCGCTGGAAGCCCAGGTAGAGGTAGGCGTCGTCGAACTTCAGGTCGTTCTCGTAGCGCTGAATCAGGAGCTGCGTGTTCTTCAGGTCCTGCGGCTCGAGCACCGTGAGGTAGATGCCGCGGAACAGCTCCGAGGGGTTGGGCGTCACCTCGGGCACCGGGGCATGCTGCACGCGGTGCTTGAAGTTCAGGAAGTGGAAGTTGAACTTCAGCGTGCGCTCGACCTGGCCGGTCGTCATGTTGCGGTACTTCCAGTAGAACGGGTAGATCGCCGCGTTGTCGCCCCAGTTGACGCCGTACTTGTAGTTCCAGGCGATCTTCTCGCCCGCGCGCGGGTCATCGACCTTGGGCTCCTCCGGGAAGGGCCGCCCGGCCACGAAGCCGGTGATCTCGCCGCTCTGGGCGCCCAGCTTGGTCGTGTTCAGGTTCTTCTTCGTCGCCTCGACGTAGAACTTGTCCATCGTGAACTGCGTGGTCGGGCCGACCTTGATCTCGTCCCAGCCGTTCTTGACGATCTCGTAGAGGCCGGGGTCCAGCGCGTCCTTGAACTGCTCGACGTTGGCCTTGTTGATGACGAGGCCGGGCGCCATCCCGGGGAAGCTCGGGAAGCCGTTCTTGTAGGGGTTGAACGAGGCCTCGACGTCGGCCTCGGTGGCGGCGCCGGCGGGGACGCTGGCGAAGGCCAGGCCCGCGGTGAGCAAGGCCAGGCCGACTTGTTGAATCTTCGTTGTCATGGTTGTTGTCTCCTGCTTCAGAACTGATACCTTGCGGTGAGGAAGATCTCGTTCTCCTTCCAGGCCGAGCCGATGGGGCCGGCGCGGAAGCGCCCGAGGGCTCGAGGCCGCCGAGGCCGCGCGAGTAGGCGCTCAGGGGGTCGGTGTCGCCGAAGGGGGCGGTGAAGGGCGGGAACGGGTTGCAAGAGCGGCAGTCGTCGAACTTCCAGCGGTCCTCGCCGTTGCGCAGCTTGAAGTTGCCCCCGAAGCTGATCTTGAACTTGTCCGTCACGATCCAGTCGACCTGCGGCGAGGTGACCAGCGCGCGGGCCTGCACGTCGTAGGCCGTGATCAGCTGCGGGCTGACGCGGTCGTTGACGAGGAAGGCCTTCATCAGCAGCGTGGCGATCACGTTGTTCTCCCAGTT
>NZ_AZSN01000350.1:0-1324 GCF_000576225.1 Methylibium sp. T29-B
AGCCGCGCGTGCGCGCCTCGGCGTCGAGCGCGGCGCGAAGGGCCGGGTCGGCCGGCGGCAGCGCGTCGATGCCGTCGAACAGCGCCTTGAAGTACAGCATCGTGCCGCCCACCAGCAGCGGCAGCCGGCCGCGGGCGCGGATCTCCGCCATCGCACGTCGCGCGTCGGCCACGAACTGCGCAGCCGAGTACGCGGCGCAGGGTTCGATCAGGTCGATCAGGTGGTGCGGCACGAGCGCGCGCTCGGCGGCGCTGGGCTTGGCGGTGCCGATGTCCATGCCGCGGTAGACCAGCGCCGAGTCGACGCTGACCACCTCGACCGGCAGCACCTGCGCGAGCGCCAGCGCGGCCGCGGTCTTGCCAGAGGCGGTGGGCCCGGCCAGGCACAGCGTGTCCAGCCCGGCGGCGGCGGCGGCGGGCGAGGCCGCGTTCACAGGAAGGTCTCGAACGGCCCGAGGTAGCGCCACTGCCCCGGCGGCAGCTCGCCCAGGCCGACGCGGCCGATGCGGATGCGCTTGAGCGACTCGACCTTCAGGCCGACCAGCTCGCACATGCGGCGGATCTGGCGCTTCTTGCCCTCGCGCAGCACGAAGCGCAGGTGCTGCTCGTTCTGCCACGACACCTTGGCGGGCTTGAGCTTCTCGCCGTCGAGCGTGAGCCCGTGGCGCAGCCGCGCCAGGGCCTCGGGCGGGAAGTGCTCCTTCAGGTCGGTGAGCTCGGGCCGCGCGGTCCACTGCACGCGCACCACGTACTCCTTCTCGACCGGGCTGTCCTCGCCGATCAGCAGCTTGGCGACGCGGCCGTCCTGGGTCAGCACCAGCAGGCCGGTGGAGTCGAGGTCCAGGCGGCCGGCCGGCACCAGGTGCTTGAGCTGGCTGGCGTTGAAGCGCTGCTTGCTGCCGTCGTTCGCCCAGCGGTTGGCGGCGGTGACCAGCGTGAAGGCCGGCGCGTGGCCGTCCTCGGCCTGGCCGCTCACGTAGCCGAGCGGCTTGTGCAGCAGGATGGTCACGCGCTGCGCCTGCTCCAGCCTGGCCTGCGGGTCGATGGTGATCTGCTGCTCGGGCCGCACGCGGGCGCCGAGCTGGTCGACCACCTCGCCGTCGACGCGCACGTAGCCTTGCTCGATCCACTCGTCGGCCTCACGCCGCGAGGCGAGGCCGAGTTCGCTCATGCGCTTGGAGAGGCGCGGGTTGAGCTCCTCGGTCGGGGCGCCGCCGGTGGTGCGGGCCTGGGCAGGGCGGGGCGGTGGGCGCTGCGAGGGCCGGGCCGAGGGGCGCTGCGCACCGCTGTCGTTTGTGCGCGGTGGGCGGCGGTCTGAGCTCGGC
>NZ_AZSN01000351.1:0-1321 GCF_000576225.1 Methylibium sp. T29-B
TGAACCGCCCCGGGTTTCGAGGAGGCTCCAACACTTGAGAAGATGGAGCCATGAAGAAGTCGAGCAAGTTCTCACCCGAGGTGCGTGAGCGGGCCGTGCGGCTGGTGCAGGAGCATCGCGGGGAGTACCCGTCGCTGTGGGCGGCGATCGAGTCCATCGCACCGAAGATCGGCTGCGTGCCGCAGACGCTGCTGGAGTGGGTCAAGCAGTCAGAGGTGGACGCCGGTGCCCGGCCAGGCGTCAGCACCGTCGAGGCCAAGCGCATCAAGGACTTGGAGCGCGAGGTCAAGGAACTGCGCCGGGCCAACGAGATCCTGAAGCTGGCGAGCGCGTTTTTCGCCCAGGCGGAGCTCGACCGCCGGCTGAAGTGATGTACGGGCTCGTCGACGAGCACCGCAATGTCCACGGGGTCGAGCCGATCTGCACAGTGCTGCGGATCGCCCCGTCGGCCTACCGACGGCACGCTGCCCGGTGCCGGGATCAGGCACTGCTGAGCCCCAGGGCACGACGTGACGTGGCGCTGATGCCCGTGGTCGAGCAAGTGTGGAATGCCAACCTGCAGGTCTACGGCGCGGACAAGGTCTGGAAGCAGATGAACCGCGAAGGCATCGAGGTGGCGCGCTGCACGGTCGAGCGCCTGATGCGGCGCCTGGGTCTGCGCGGTGTCAGGCGCGGCAAGGTGATGCGCACCACCATCAGCGACAACAAGGCACCATGCCCGCTGGACAAGGTGAACCGGCAGTTCCGGGCCGAGCGGCCGAACCAGTTGTGGGTGTCGGACTTCACCTATGTCTCGACCTGGCAGGGCTGGCTGTACGTGGCATTCGTCGTGGACGTGTTCGCCCGGCGCATCGTGGGCTGGCGCGTGAGCAGTTCGATGACCACCGACTTCGTCCTCGATGCTCTGGAGCAGGCCTTGTACGCCCGCCAGCCTGAACGAGACAGCAGCCTGGTGCATCACTCGGATCGCGGTTCGCAATACGTCAGCATCCGCTACAGCGAACGGCTGGCCGAGGCCGGCGTCGAACCGTCGGTGGGCAGCAAGGGCGACAGCTATGACAACGCGTTGGCCGAGACGATCAATGGCCTCTACAAGGCCGAACTGATCCATCGTCGCGCACCCTGGAAGACCAAGGAGGCGGTGGAGCTGGCCACGCTGGAATGGGTGTCCTGGTTCAACAACCACCGCCTACTCGAACCCATCGGCTACATCCCACCTGCCGAGGCCGAGGCAAACTACTACCGGCAACTCGCCAGTCAGGCTACCGAGGTGGCGGCTTGACTTAACCCAACGGGCCTCCGCGATTTCCGGGGCGGTTCA
>NZ_AZSN01000352.1:0-1287 GCF_000576225.1 Methylibium sp. T29-B
CGACGCTGCAGCGCGCCTTCGGCCTCGACGCCCCGCTGCACCTGCAGCTGCTGCAGCTGCCGCCGGCCCATGCCGGCTTCGGCTCGGGCACCCAGCTCGCGCTGGCGGTGGGCCGCGCCTTCGCCAGCCTGCACGGCCTGACGCTGGCTACGCCTGAGATCGCGCGCCTGCTGGGCCGCGGCCTGCGTTCGGGCGTGGGCATCGCCGGCTTCGACCAGGGCGGGCTGCTGCTCGACGGCGGCACCGGCACCGGCGACGACGGCGTGCCGGCACCGTTGCTGGCGCGCCTGGAGCTGCCGTCCGCGTGGCGCGTGCTGCTGGTGCTCGACCCGCAGCGGCAGGGCCTGAGCGGCGCCGACGAGAGGAGCGCGATCGCCACGCTGCCGGCCTTCGCGCAGGCCAGCGCCGCCGCGGTCTGCCACGAGGTGCTGATGCGCGTGCTGCCCGGCGCCGCGAGCGACGACTTCACGCTGTTCGCCCAGGGCGTGAGCGCGGTGCAGCGCCTGGTCGGCGCGCATTTCGCGCCGGCCCAGGGCGGCCAGCTCTACGCCAGCCCGGCGGTCGCGCGGCTGTGCGAATGGATCGCCCGCCACCACGTGGCCGCCACCGGACAGAGCTCGTGGGGCCGACCGGCTTCGCGATCCTGCCGTCGGCGGCCGAGGCCGACGCCGTGCTGGCCGCCGCGCGCGCCGCCGGCATGGTGGAGGCAGCGCTGCAACTGCGCACCGTGGGCGCCCGCGCGCACGGTGCGTCGATCGAAGTTCGCCCCCCGCCCCGATGAAGACCGACGTTCTCCCCGACCCCGACGAAGACGACCTGAAAGCGACTGCGATGGACCGCCCCTACATCCTCCACATGATCACGCCGGGCAAGCAGATGAGCCCGTTCGACATCAACATGGCCGCCGACGCCGGCTACCAGCTGCTGCCGACCTACAGCGAGGTCACGCTCGACGGCGTGACCGGCCTGACGCAGGACGCGATCTTCTCGCGCGGCCCCAAGGGCGTGGCGCGCACCGGCCTCTTCATCGGCGGGCGCGACGTGCTGCTGGCCGCCGACATGCTGGACGCGGCGCGCAAGGCGATGGTCAAGCCCTTCGTGGTGTCGGTGATGGCCGACCCGAGCGGCTCCTACACCACCGCCGCCGCGCTGGTGGCCTGCGTGGAAGCCAGCTGCGCAAGGTGCACGGCACCGACCTGGCCGGCAAGCGCGTGGTCATCCTCGGTGGCGGCGGCACGGTGGGCCGCATCGCCGGCGTGCTGGCGCAGCAGCTCGGCGCGACGTGCG
>NZ_AZSN01000353.1:0-1287 GCF_000576225.1 Methylibium sp. T29-B
CCGCCATTCCGCCCGACCTGGTGGAGGCCGAGCTGTTCGGCGTCGAGAAGGGTGCCTTCACCGGGGCCGACCATTCGCGGCCCGGGCGCTTCGAGCGGGCCCACGGCGGCACGCTGTTCCTCGACGAGATCAGCAGCCTGCCGCTGCCGGCGCAGGGCAAGCTGCTGCGCGTGCTGCAGGAGCGCGAGATCGAGCGCGTGGGCGACGTGCGCGTGCGCAAGGTCGACGTGCGACTGGTCGCGGCGTCCAACCGCGACCTGCGCGACGAGGTCGAGGCCGGCCGATTCCGCGAGGACCTGTTCTACCGGCTCAACGTGTTCCCGATCGTCATTCCGCCGCTGCGTGAGCGCCTGGAGGACATCCCGCTGCTCGTCGCACTGTTCCTGGAACGTTGCAACCGACGCTGCGGCAAGCGCGTCGCCGGCCTGACCACGCGCGCCTACGACGCGCTGTGGGACTACCACTGGCCCGGCAACGTGCGCGAGCTCGAGAACATGGTCGAGCGCGCGGTGATCCTGGCCGACGACGACGGCCGGATCGACGTGCAGCACCTGTTCTCCGGCGGCGAGCGGCTGCGGCTGCGCTCGCTGGGCGTCGAAGCCCAGGGCGGCCTGGTCGCGCCGTCCTCACCGCTGCCGGCCGAGTCGGCCACGCCTTCCGACGAGGTCGGCCCCGGCAGCACGCTGTTGACGGTGACGCCGGTGCCGGCCAGCGTCTCGGCCAGCCCGCGCGCGATGGACAGCTGCGCGGTCTTGGTCATGCCGTAGTGGATCATCTCGGTCGGGATCTGCAGGCCCGACTCGCTGGACACGAAGACGATGCGGCCCCAGTCGCGCGCGCGCATGCCGCCGACGTAGTGGCGCGCCAGGCGCACGCCGCTGAGCACGTTGACCTCGAAGAAGCGCTGCCAGTCGGCGTCGGGGATGTCCTCGAAAGGCTTGGGCTCGAAGATGCCAAGGTTGTTGACGAGGATGTCGACCGCCGGCAGTTGCGCGAACAGCGCCTCGCAGCCGGCCGCCGTGCCCAGGTCGGCGGCGATGCCGCTGACCTCGGCCTGCGGCAGCTCGCCACGCAGCCGTTGCACCGCGGCGTCCACGCCCGCCGCGCTGCGGCCGTTCAGCACCACCGCCGCGCCTTCGGCGGCCAGCGCCTTGGCGGCGGCGTAGCCGATGCCCTTGGTGGAGCCGCTGAGCAGCGCGCGCCGGCCCCTGATCCCGTAGTCCATCTTCTTGCTCCCGTCGGCAGGCAGACCCCGCGACGGCTCAGCGTCCCAGGGCCTTCGCCGGC
>NZ_AZSN01000354.1:0-1252 GCF_000576225.1 Methylibium sp. T29-B
CGGTCGGTTGTACCGAACGGGAGACCTGGCGCGCTGGCGAGCGGAGGGGACGCTGGAGTTCATGGGGCGGGTGGATCACCAGGTCAAGCTGCGCGGCTTCCGCATCGAGCTCGACGAGATCCAGTGCGCGCTCAACGAGTGCCCGGGCGTCAGGGAGTCGCTGGCAGTGCTGCAGGAACTCAGTCCGGGCCATCCCCGGCTGGTGGCCTTTCTGGTCGGCGAGGGCGTGCGCCCCGAGGCGGTTCGCGCCCAGTTGAAGCAGCGTCTGCCCGAGCACATGCTGCCGTCTGCCATCACGGTTCTGCCCGCCTTTCCCCTGACACCGAACGGCAAGATCGACCGGGCCGCCCTGCTGGCCCTGTCCGGGCGGGAGCGCTCGTCCGAACGCAGCGATGATGACCTGCCGGACGCTCCGATGGAGCGTCTGCTGGCGCGCATCTGGTGCGAAGTGCTGAACCTGGATCGAATCGAATCCCAGGACCACTTCTTCGAACTGGGCGGCGACTCGCTGCTCGCGTCGCAGATGATGGCGCGGGCACGCCGGCTCCTGAACGTCAAGGCGTCGGTCAATGTGCTGTTCGAGGCACCTGTCCTGGCCAAGCTGGCCAAGCGCCTGCAATCCGAGGGGGCTCGACTCGATCAGGCACGCGCCATGCCGTGGTGGCGCGCCGACGGCCGGCGCGTCTGCCCTTGTCCGGCGCGCAGAAGGGCCTGTGGTTCCTCGACCGTCTGCAGGGATCGAGCGAGGCGTACCACATCTCTCATGCGCTGCGCCTTCGCGGGCGGCTGAACATCGAGGCCCTGCAGGCCGCGTTGCAAGCGGTGGTCGATCGGCACGAAAGCCTGAGAACGGGCTTTGTCGAGGACGACGAGGGGCAACCGCTCCCGCGCATCAGCCCCACCGTGGCGGTCGCCATCCGGGTGCACGCTCTGGACGACGAGGGCGAGCAGGGAGAAGCCGCGTCTCGGGAAGACCGGCTGAGCGAACACCTGCAGGAACTCGTCGCGCAGCCGATGCGGCTCGACGGCGCATCGCTGCTGCGCGCACATCTTGTCCGCAACGCGCAAGACGACCATGCGTTGCTGATCGTCATGCACCACATCGTCTCGGATGGGTGGTCCGTGGCCGTGCTGATGCGCGAACTGGAACATTTCTATGCCGCCGGTCTTCGGGGCGAGAAGCCTGTCGTCGAGCGGCTGCCTGTTCAGTTCGCCGACTACGTGCTGTGGCAACAGGAGCAGGAGGATCGCG
>NZ_AZSN01000355.1:0-1195 GCF_000576225.1 Methylibium sp. T29-B
GCTTGTATGTTCAGACCAGGCCAGAACGGTAGAGTCTGATCGCCGTTGAGGCGACCAGACCGGCCCGTGCAGCTTGGTACGCGCTGGGGCCATCGAGCCCGTTACTGAGTAGAGAGCGCACGGCCGCCGTGCTGGTCTTCCTGAAGCCCGAACGGTTACGCGCGCCGGCCTGGCCGAGCGCGCATGCACAAGCAAGGGATCCGAAGACCATGTCTGCTTCCTCAGTGGTGGTGGGCATCGACGTGGCCAAGGCGCATGTCGATGTCTCGGTGCTGGGCGCCAAGCTCGATGCCCAGCGGTTTGACAACCAGGCCGAAGCTCACTCGGCGTTGACGGCGGCCTTGAAGCCGCTGAACGTGGCGCTGCTGGTGATGGAGGCCACCGGCGGCTACGAGACGGAGTTGGCCTGCGCGTTGCAGGCCGCGGGCCTGCCCGTGGCGGTGGTCAACCCGCGCCAGGCGCGTGACTTCGCCAAGTCGATGGGTCGTCTGGCCAAGACGGACAAGGTGGACGCTCGCATGTTGGCGGAGTTCGCCGCGGTGCTGCTGCGCCGCGACGATCTCGCCCGCTTCCTGCGCCCGCTGGCCGATCCGCAGCAGCAGTGGCTGGCCGCGCTGGTCACACGCCGGCGCCAACTGCTGGCCATGCTGCTGAGCGAGCGCCAGCGGCTGCAGATCACGCCCAAGGGCCTGCACCCGAGCATCGAGGCCATCGTGGCGGCCATCAAGGCGCAGCTCGACGAGATCGAAGGCCAGATGGTCGCTCACGTGCGCGAGCACTTCGCAGAGCTCGACCGGTTGCTTCAGTCGGCCAGCGGCATCGGCCCGGTGGCCAGTGCCACCCTGATCGCCGAGTTGCCCGAGCTCGGCCGGCTCAACCGGCGCGAGATCGCCGCGCTGGTAGGCATCGCACCGATGGCCAACGACTCGGGCTCCAGCAAGGGCCGACGACGCATCCAGGGCGGGCGCTTCGACGTCCGCCGCGTGCTGTACATGGCCGCGCTGACCGCCAGCCGCCGCAATCCCGCCATCAAGACCTTCTACGACCGCCTGATCGCCGCCGGCAAGCTGCCCAAGGTCGCCTTGGTCGCCTGCATGCGCAAGCTCCTGACCACGCTCAATGCCATGGTCAGAACCAACAAGCCCTGGGACAACTCGCTTCACGGCGCTTGACTCGGAAGACGGTTACTCAGTAC
>NZ_AZSN01000356.1:0-1192 GCF_000576225.1 Methylibium sp. T29-B
GCGGCTCGGTCGCCGGGCAGCGGCTAATGGAGCGGCTCGCCGCGCGCCGCGCGGCCGGCGCAACCGTCTACCCGCCGCAGCCGCTGCGGGCGCTGCAACTGACGCCGCTGGACTCGGTGCGTGCCGTCATCCTGGGCCAGGACCCGTACCACGGCCCCGGCCAGGCCGAGGGGCTGGCGTTCTCGGTGCCCACCGGGGTGCGCCCTCCGCCCAGCCTGCGCAATATCTTCGCGGAACTGCAGCGCGACCTCGGTCAACCGATGCCGGCCTCGGGCAGCCTGCTCGCCTGGGCGCGGCGCGGCGTCCTGCTGCTCAACACCAGCCTGAGCGTCGAGGATGGCCTGCCCGGCAGTCATGCGAAATTCGGATGGGAAGTGCTCACTGACTCGCTGATCGCGGCAGTCGCGCGGCAGCCTCAGCCGGTGGCTTTCCTGCTGTGGGGCGCGCACGCCCAGGCCAAGGCGGCCGTCGTGGCCGCCGGTGGCGGGCCGCACCGCATCTGGCAGGCCAACCACCCGTCGCCGCTGTCGGCGCGCCGGCCGCCGCTGCCCTTCATCGGCTGTGGGCATTTCTCGGCCTCGGCCGACTTCCTGGCGCGCGCCGGCCGGCCGCTCGACTGGTCGCTGGGCGCCTGAATCCGGCGCGGGGCCGGGGGATGACGCTTGTCCGCCGAAGGCGCCGTGATATAGTCGCGGGCTCGTCCCGGAGGGGTGCCCGAGTGGCTAAAGGGGGCAGACTGTAAATCTGTTGGCTTACGCCTACGCTGGTTCGAATCCAGCCTCCTCCACCAGGGCGAATCGTTTTTCGTTTGAGAGTGCCGTGGTCTTTCGGGGCCGCAAAACCGTGTAATGCGATGGCTGTGCCGGTCCGGGCAGCGACTCCCAGGGCGGGAGTAGTTCAATGGTAGAACCCTAGCCTTCCAAGCTAATGACGCGGGTTCGATTCCCGTCTCCCGCTCCACAGTTCCACGGGTTTGCGGGCCTTCGGGCGATGGGAAGGTTCGGCGGTCGGTAGTGATGTGTGCCTTGGTTCTGTCGAGCCGGGCTCAGACCAGTATCGATGCCCATGTGGCTCAGTGGTAGAGCACTCCCTTGGTAAGGGAGAGGTCGCGCGTTCGATCCGCGCCATGGGCACCACCTTCGCACGCACTCTCAAGCAACTGTCACCCGCGACCTTCAGGAGATCGAGATGG
>NZ_AZSN01000357.1:0-1190 GCF_000576225.1 Methylibium sp. T29-B
GCCCTAGTGTGGTGCGCCACTCTGTTCTGTACTTATGCCGCGACGGTCGCCAAGGCGGCCTTGGCCCGGGTGACCTTGGCCAGGATGTCGGTGGCGCTGGCTGTCCAGATGAACGGCTTGGGGTCGATGTTGTGATGCGCCACGTACAGATCTATGGCCAGCTCCAATTCGGCAACGCTGGCGAAACTGTCGCGCCGGATGCGCTTGTCGGTGATGTCGCGGAAGAAGCGCTCGACCATGTTCAGCCACGAGGCGCTGGTCGGCGTGAAGTGCATGACGAAGCGCGGATGACGCGCCAGCCACTTCTGCACCTCGGGGTGGCTGTGGGTGGCGTAGTTGTCCACGATCAGGTGAAGGCCCAGGTGCTTGGGCGTGCGGCGGTCGATCAGCCGCAGGAACTTCAACCACTCGGTGTGCCGGTGGCGCGGCTGGCACATCGAGATCACCTTGCCGTCCACCGTGTTGAGCGCTGCAAACAGCGTGGTGGTGCCGTGGCGCTTGTAGTCGTGCGTCATGGTGCCAGCACGCCCGCGCTTCATCGGTAGACCCGGCTGCGTACGGTTGAGCGCCTGGATCTGGCTCTTCTCGTCGCAGCTGAGCACCAGGGCGTGCTCGGGCGGGTTCATGTACAGGCCGACCACGTCGAGCAACTTGTCCTCGAACCGCGGATCACGCGAGAGCTTGAACGTGCGGCTCAGGTGCGGCCTCAGGCCGTTGCTCTGCCAGACCCGACGCACGGTGGTCGCTCCCACACCCAGGTGCGCGGCCAGCGTGCGGGTGCTCCAGTGCGTGGCGTCGACCGGCTTGTCGTGCAGCGTGGCCTGCACGATGCGCGACTCCATCTCGGCGGTGATCGTGGCCGGCCGGCCGCTGCGCGGGGCGTCCTTGCGCAGTGCGTCGATGCCGCCGCTGAGGAAGCGCTCGCGCCACAGGGCGACCTGGCGACGATCCAGTCCCACCTCGACGGCGATGTCCTTGTTCTGCAATCCCTGGGCGGCCAGCAGCACGACCAGCGCCCGTTGTTGCAGCCGAGCCTCCACCGTGCGGCGTTTGGCCAGCCCACGAAGCTCCCGCTCCGTGTCCGCATCCAGTTCAATCGTCTTGGCAACCCGCACCGTTCCAGCCTCCTGGAACGTCTGAGTATGCCGGCGCCATTAAGTTCTATAAATTCTCGCGCACTACACTAGCCC
>NZ_AZSN01000358.1:0-1188 GCF_000576225.1 Methylibium sp. T29-B
ATTACTCGATGATCTTGGCGACGACGCCTGCGCCGACGGTGCGGCCGCCCTCACGGATGGCGAAGCGCAGGCCTTCTTCCATCGCGATCGGGTTGATCAGCTTGACCGTGATGCTCACGTTGTCGCCCGGCATCACCATCTCCTTGTCCTTGGGCAGCTCCACCGCGCCCGTCACGTCCGTCGTGCGGAAGTAGAACTGGGGACGGTAGTTGTTGAAGAACGGCGTGTGTCGGCCGCCCTCTTCCTTGCTCAGGACGTAGATCTCGGCGGTGAAGTGGGTGTGCGGCTTGACCGAGCCGGGCTTGCACAGCACCTGGCCGCGCTGCACGTCTTCGCGCTTGGTGCCGCGCAGCAGGATGCCGACGTTGTCGCCCGCCTGACCCTGGTCGAGCAGCTTGCGGAACATCTCGACGCCGGTGCAGGTGGTCTTCTGCGTGGCGCTGATGCCGACGATCTCGATTTCCTCGCCGACCTTGATGATGCCGCGTTCGACACGGCCGGTGACGACGGTGCCGCGCCCGGAGATGGAGAACACGTCTTCCACCGGCATCAGGAAGGCGCCGTCCACCGCACGCTCGGGCGTGGGGATGTAGCTGTCGAGGGCTTCGGCCAGCTTCATGATGGCTTGTTCGCCGAGTTCGCCCTTGTCGCCTTCGAGGGCGAGCTTGGCCGAGCCGTGGACGATGGGGGTGGCGTCACCGGGGAACTCGTACTTGTCGAGCAGTTCGCGCACTTCCATCTCCACCAGCTCGAGGAGCTCGGCGTCGTCGACCATGTCGCACTTGTTCAGGAAGACGATGATGTAGGGCACGCCGACCTGACGGGCCAGCAGGATGTGCTCGCGGGTCTGGGGCATCGGGCCGTCGGCGGCCGAGCACACGAGGATGGCGCCGTCCATCTGCGCCGCACCCGTGATCATGTTCTTCACGTAGTCGGCGTGCCCGGGGCAGTCAACGTGCGCGTAGTGCCGGTTGGCGGTCTCGTACTCAACGTGCGCCGTGTTGATCGTGATGCCGCGCGCCTTCTCTTCGGGCGCCGCGTCGATCTGGTCGTACGCCTTGGCCTCACCACCGAACTTCGACGACAGAATCGTCGTGATCGCCGCCGTCAGCGTCGTCTTCCCGTGGTCCACGTGCCCAATCGTCCCAACGTTCACGTGCGGCTTGGTCCGCTCGAATTTGCTCTTGG
>NZ_AZSN01000359.1:0-1187 GCF_000576225.1 Methylibium sp. T29-B
GCACGCCACCTCGTCGCCGATCCGCTTGCCCAGGTGCAGCGGCGCGAAGCGGTGCGGGCAGCGATCGTGCAGCGCCACCGCCGTGCCGTCCTGCTTGCGGTAGATCAGGATCGAGGTGTCCAGGATCTTGCGGTGGAACAGCGCCTGCGCTCCCACCTCGGTGGACAGCGCCGCCACGTACCAGGCGTTGGTCAGGTAGGACTGCTTCAATTCGATCTTCTGCTCCATCTTTCTGTCTCCTGAGGGGGTGCCGGAACACTAGAAATCGATCACCAGTCGCGCCGACTTCGAGCGCGAGCAGCACGGCGTGAAGCAGTCGTTGGCGGCGTGCTCCGCAGCGCTGAAGTACATGTCGCGGTGCTCGGGCTCGCCCTGCACGACACGCATCACGCAGGTGCCGCAGACGCCCTGCTCGCACGACACCGGCACATCGATGCCATGGGCGGCGAGCGCCTGCACCACGCTCTGGCCGGGCGCGACCGGCACCACCCGCCCGCTGCCGGCGATCTGCACCTCGAAGCCGCGGTCCGCCGAGCTGTCGACCGCAGCGCCCGCGAAGTATTCGTAATGGATGTTGCCCTCCGACCAGCCCAGCGCGCGGGCGGTCAGGATCACGTGGTCCATGAAGCCCTTCGGTCCGCACACGTAGAGGTGGGTCGTGTCCCCCGCCTGCGCGAGCACCGCGCGCGCATCGAAGCGCTGCGCGGCATCGCCGTCGTCGAAATGGAAGTGCACCTGCGCGGCAAACGCCGCGGCCCGCAGCCGCGGCACGAAGGCGGTGCGCGCCGGGGTGCGGCTGCAGTAGTGCAGCTCGAACGACGCGTCGGCACGCGCCAGCTGCTCGGCCATGCTCAGGATCGGCGTGACACCGATGCCGCCCGCGAGCAGCAGCGTGTGGCGCGCCGGGACCAGCGCGAAATGGTTGCGCGGCGCACTGATGCGCAGCCGGCTGCCAGGCAGCAACTGCGCGTGGGCGCTGCGCGATCCGCCGCGCCCCGCCGCCTCCAGCAGCACGCCGATCCGGTAGTGGCCGCGCTCGGCCGGGTCGTTGCACAGCGAGTACTGCCGCACCATGCCGTTCGGCAGTTCCACGTCGATGTGCGCCCCGGCGTCGAAGCCCGGCAGCGGCCCCCCCGTCGGCGCGCCGCAGCTCGAAGCTCGCCACGCCCTCGGCCGCCGTCTCGCGC
>NZ_AZSN01000360.1:0-1170 GCF_000576225.1 Methylibium sp. T29-B
CCGGCCACCGTCACCTCCAACCATCCATCGTTCGTCACTGCGGGTCTCCATGCTCGGCCCGACACTTGCGGCCGGTTCAGGACACGAAGAATTGCAAGCGCGGTGCCATGCCAGCACGGGCTCTCAAGTCCTTGATTCGCTTGCGGTTTTTTGACGAACTCGTGGAAACCCGAGGTTCCGGACCGGGGTCGCAGATTCATCATTTGCGACAACGAGAAAATGCGGATTGCCGCTTTTGACGAACAGGCCGGCCCCGACCGGACCGAGGAGACAGCATGCCCCCCACCACCCACGCGGCGCCATCGGCGACGGTCCGCGCCGACGGACCGGACGACCGTACGCTCACCGAGCACCTGCGTTTCTCGCCCGACGCCGGCCACATCGTGCTGTTCGAGCAGCGCATGCTGCTGATGCACGCGTCGTCGTTCGCCGAGCTGCGGCGCGAGCTCATCGAACAGCTGGGCACCGGCAAGGCGCGCGAGCTGTTCACGCGGCTCGGCTACCAGCAGGGCTTCGAGGACGGCCAGCGCCTGCGCGCCCTGTGCGGCACGGACCGTGACCGCATGCTCGAGCTCGGCCCGCGCCTGCGCGAGATCGAAGGCTTCGTGCGCAACCAGCCGATCGACGCGATGCAGTTCGACCTCGAAGGCGGCGAGTTCTGGGGCGACTACTACTGGACCTCCTCCTGGGAGGCCGAAGCCCACCTCAAGCACTGCGGCGTGTTCGGCGAACCGGCCTGCTGGATGATGGTGGGCTATGCGAGCGGCTGCTGCACCGCCATCCTCGGGCAACCGGTGCTGTGGCGCGAGATCGAGTGCGTGGCGATGGGCCACGAGCGCTGCCGCGTGGTCGGTCGCCCGCTCGCCGCCTGGGACGACCTGAGCGAGCACGAGACCAACTTCCTGAAGATCGAGTCCTTCGTGCGCACGCCACCGAAGGCCCGGCCGACCCGCAGTGCGCCGGCCAAGGTCTGCGTCCCGGGCGAGTTCGACGACTTCGTCGGCACCTCGGCCGGCTTCAACGCGGTGGCCAACCTGGTCCGCCGTGTCGGTGTGACCGACTCCACCGTGCTGTTCCGCGGCGAGAGCGGCGTCGGCAAGGAGCGTTTCGCACGGGCGCTGCATTCGGTCAGCCGCCGGCACGAGCAGCCGATGGTGTCGATCAACTGCG
>NZ_AZSN01000361.1:0-1147 GCF_000576225.1 Methylibium sp. T29-B
CGGCTGGCCGGTGGCTGTCGCGGCGCTGCTGTCGCTGCCGCTGGCGTTGCCGATGCTCGCGCTGCTGTGGGGCGGCCACGCGATGCTGCCCGCCGCTGGCAGTGGGCGCTGGCGACGCCGGTGCAGTTCTGGCTCGGCGCGCGCTTCTACCGAAACGGCTGGCATGCGCTGCGCGCCGGCAGCGGCAACATGGACCTGCTGGTGGCGCTGGGCACCTCGGCGGCCTATGGCCTCAGCGTGTGGCAGCTGCTGTGGAGCCACGCGACACACGGCGATCCGCATCTCTACTTCGAGGCGTCGGCGGTCGTCATCACGCTGGTGCTGCTGGGCAAGTGGCTGGAGGCCCGTGCGAAGCGCCAGACCACCGCGGCGATCCGCGCGCTGCAGGCGCTGCGGCCCGAGACCGCGCGCGTGCTGCGCGACGGCGTCGAGACCGAACTGCCGCTGACGGCGCTGGTGCGCGGCGACCTCGTCGTCGTGCGGCCCGGCGAGCGGCTGCCGGTCGACGGCCTCGTCGAGGAAGGCGCGAGCCACCTCGACGAATCGCTGCTCACCGGCGAGAGCCTTCCGGTGGCGCGCGCCGCCGGCGAGCGCGTGATCGGCGGCGCGCTCAACGGCGAGGCCTGCTGCGCGTGCGCGCGACGGCGCTCGGTGCCGAATCGACGCTGGCGCGCATCGTGAGGCTGGTCGAGACGGCACAGGCCGCCAAGGCCCCGATCCAGCAGCTGGTCGACCGCGTCAGTGCGGTGTTCGTGCCGGTGGTGCTGGGGATCGCCACGCTCACGCTGCTCGGCTGGGGTCTGGCCGGCGGCGACTGGTCGCACGCCACGCTGAACGCCGTCGCGGTGCTGGTCATCGCCTGCCCCTGTGCGCTGGGCCTCGCGACGCCGGCGGCGCTGATGGCCGGCACCGGGGTGGCGGCGCAGCACGGCATCCTCGTCAAGGACGCGGCGGCGCTGGAGGCCGCGCAAGGCCTGCGCGCGGTGGCCTTCGACAAGACCGGCACGCTCACCGTCGGCCGCCCCACGCTGGTCGAATTCAAGGCAACGACCAGCGCGCACGACGCCACGCTGGCGCTGGCAGCGGCCGTGCAGGCCGGCAGCGAGCACCCGCTGGCGCGCGCGGTGCTGTCGGCGGCGCGTGCCCG
>NZ_AZSN01000362.1:0-1130 GCF_000576225.1 Methylibium sp. T29-B
TTGCTGGCCAGCCGGTCGCTGCGCACCACACTGGTCGGCGCCACCGCCACCTGGCCGGGGCTCACCGGTCCGCTGCTGCGCCAGTTCGTGCACCGCCGGGACGCAGTGACCGACGCGCTGCTGCCCGCCTACCGGCTGCCGTTCGCCCGCACCGCGTTCAGCCAGCGGCTCGGCGACTGGGCCGCGGCCTTCGCGCAGGCGAGCTGCGAACCGGCCGAGAGTCTGCGGCCCGAGCGGCTCACCGCCTGGGCCGCACGCGGCCTGCCGGTGGCGCTGGTCTGGGGCGAGGAAGACCGCATCACGCCGCTGGCCCAGGGGCACGCGCTGCAGCGCTGGATGCCGGGCGCGACGCTCGCCGTGCTGCCGGACGTGGGCCACATCCCGCACATCGAGAGTCCGGAGGCCTTCGCCACGGCGCTGATCGGCGTGCTGGGCCCGCCGCGCTGAAGCCGCACCACGGGCATGGGCGCCTGCTGCCGGTCCGCACGGTCAGGCGTTCCGATGCGCATCGACGGCCGCGTTGCGATGCCGCGCGCCACGGGCCGTACCGATCAAAGCACGGGTGTCGGCGGAAAGCCCGCGTCGCGCAGCGCGTGCTCGAGCTGCGCGCGCGGCACGCCGGTCTCCACGCGCACGCGGTGCGTCGGCAGTTCGGCCTGCACCTTGGCGTCGGGGTCCAGCGCAGTGATCGCCTTCGTGATGGCGCCGACGCAGTGGCCGCAGCTCATGTCCTTGATCTCGAACTCGATCATCTGCATCTCCTGGCAGGCAATGGAAGGGCCCCGATCTTCGACGTTGCCCCGGTGGGAAGGTCAAGCGGCGGCCAGCACCCTGTCTTGCGTGAGGTCAATGGCGGCGGGTTTGACTTTGCCATGATGGGAAGGTCGAGACTGCACCCATGATGAACACCGCTGCGTCGCCCCCGCTGACCCTCAGCATCGAAGGCATGAGCTGCGCATCGTGCGTGCTGCGCGTGGAGAAGGCGCTGAAGAAGGTGCCCGGCGTCACCGAGGCCGTCGTGAACCTGGCGACCGAGACCGCGCAGGTGCGCGCCGCGCCCGGCACGCTGCCCAGCGTGCTGGAGGCCGCGGTGCACGCGGCCGGCTACGAGGCCCATGCTGCGCCGGCGG
>NZ_AZSN01000363.1:0-1126 GCF_000576225.1 Methylibium sp. T29-B
GCAAGACGACCATGAAGCAGCTGGGCCTGGGCCTGAACCTGTCGACCAAGAAGACGCGCAAGCGCGAGTTCCTGGAAGAGATGGAACGCGTGGTGCCGTGGGGCGTGCTGGTGCAGATCGTCGAGCCGCACTACCCCAAGGCCAAGACCGGGCGACCGCCCTTCGGCATCGAGACCATGCTGCGCATCCACTACCTGCAGCAGTGGTTCGGGCTGAGCGACCCGGCGATGGAAGAGGCGCTGCACGACGTGCCGCTGTACCGGGAGTTCGCCAAGCTCGACAGCGTGACGGCACGGCTGCCTGATGAGACCACCATCCTGAGGTTCCGCCACCTGCTGGAACGCCACAACCTGGCCGTGGACATGCTGCGGGTGGTCAACGATCTGCTGCAGCATCGCGGCCTGATGCTGCGCAGCGGCACGGCGGTGGACGCCACGCTGATCTCGGCACCGAGCTCGACCAAGAACGCCGAAGGTGAGCGCGATCCGGAGATGAAGCAGACCCGCAAGGGCAACAACTGGTACTTCGGCATGAAGGCCCACATCGGCGTGGACGCGCAGTCGGGTCTGGTGCATACCGTGGCCACCACGGCGGCCAACGTCAACGACCTCAACGTCGCCGGGCAACTGCTGCACGGCGAGGAAGAAGCCGCCTTCGGCGACGCCGGCTACCAGGGCGTGCACAAGCGGGCCGAAGCCGCGGGGCCCACCTGGCATGTGGCCATGCGCCCGGGCCTGCGCAGGAAGCTCAACCCCTTCATCGAGCCGGACTTCGTGGCCGAGCGTGTGGAGAAGATGAAGGCCAGCATCCGCGCGAAGGTCGAGCACCCGTTCCGCGTCATCAAGCGGCAGTTCGGGTTCACCAAGGTGCGATACCGAGGGCTTGCGAAGAACACCGCGCAGATCGTCACGCTGTTCGCACTGTCGAACCTGTGGATGGCCAGGCGGCAGTTGATGCGAGCGCCGGGATGAGTGCGTCCGCGATACCCGCAGCGGGCTCGCGAGGTGCTGACAGTGCCTGCGAAGCGGTGCCAATCGACCGCGAGACCGGCCGAATCGAAGGCTTCGGCGCGTCACCGTCATCACGTCACTTCAAACCGCACCGCGCGTCGCGTTGTGCAGACCTT
>NZ_AZSN01000364.1:0-1100 GCF_000576225.1 Methylibium sp. T29-B
CTCGGGCTCGAGCGCGCTGCGGATCTCGGTGGCGATGCGCACCAGGTCGCGGCGGGCCGCGTCGGTGTCGCGGTGGCAGAAGGCCAGCTGCTGGCCGGCCAGCGCGGTGTCGGCGATCGCGATGCCGCGGCGCTGCGGGTCGATGCCGATCAGGTGGCGCACGCGCGTCTCGGTGCCGAAGGCATGGCCGCGCGCCGCGGTGACGAACTCGCCCGGCTGCGGGTCGCGGTATCGCTCAGCCCGACCAGCGTGCTGCGCATGCGGGGCAGCGCCTCGCGCGGCGCCTGCTCGTCGACGGCCAGATCGCCCAGCAGGCAGTCGAGCGCGGGTCGATCGTCGAGCTCGTAGACCACGTTGCGCTCGATCCGCGTGATCGCCCGCACCGGGCCCACCGGCTGGCAGCCCTGGGTGATGCGCGAGACGATCGCCACGTCGGCCGTGAACGCCACGCCCGACAGGCCGCCGGTGAACACGCCACCTTCATCGGCGTCGTCGCCGCCGGGTGCGGCGATCGTCAGCACGCGGTTGCGCGCCGAGCCGAGGCCGCCGAACAGGTAGCCGCTGTCGACCCGCTCGCTCAACTCGCCGACCAGCTCCGACAGCTCGGGCGTCGACGGGTCGGCGTGCACCAGCGCCGTGTGCGGCACGAAGCCGGCATCGCCCTGCAGCGGCCGACGTCCGGAGAACACGCGGAACTGTTCGTGCGGCATCGCCGCCAGCATCACCGCGAGCCCGGGCTCGTCGAAGTACTCGACACCGCTCGCGCAGATGCCGATGCCGACGCTGCCGACCCAGGCGGTGCCCGGGAAGCGCTCGCGCAGGTCGGCCAGCAGGGCCTCGGCGGCGTTGGGTGGTGGTCGGTCAGGTAGCACCAGCCCAGCGTCGGCGCGGGGCGGTCGGCGAGCTGGGCGTCGAGCTGCGCGCACACCAGCCCCAGGGCCAGTCGGGCGTCGGGGTGGGTGGCGTGGGCGTGGGCAAAGGCTTGCATCGAGTCCGGCACGGGAAACGTCAGCGTCGGCGCGCGGCTGCCTTGCGTGCCGGTGCGGCCTTCTTCCTGGCCGCAGCAGCTTGGCGCCCGACTTGCCGGCCGCCGCCGCGCG
>NZ_AZSN01000365.1:0-1074 GCF_000576225.1 Methylibium sp. T29-B
GGCCGGTGCCGCCACCGACGCCATGCCCGCGGCAGCCAGCGCCACCGCGAACGCGAGTGCGGGTGCGCGCGCCACGCTCATTTGGCGATCACGCCCTTGACGCCGCCGCCGATCAACGCGGCCACGTCGACCAGCACGAACAGCGGCGCCACGCCGCCGGGCGCGGCCAGGTAGCGCGCCTCCCAGACCGGCTCGAACTTGTCCTTGAAGCTGTGCAGGCCGCGGAAGTTGTAGAAGCGCTCGCCGTGCTCGAACAGCAGCCGCCCCAGCCGCTGCCAGCGCGGCGCGCGGCGCCGCTCGGCCATGCCGGCCATCGGCGACATGCCCAGGCCGAAGCGCTGGTAGCCCTGGGCCTGCAGGTACAGCATGATCTTGGCGAACAGGAAGTCCATCGTGCCGGGCGGCGACTCCGGCAGGTGGCGCATCAAATCGATGCTGGCCTCGTCCTTCGCGTCGGTCGCCAGCAGGTTGGCGAAGGCGATGATGCGGCCTTCGCGCCGCACCACGGCGACCGGCAGTTGCTGCAGGTAGCGCTCGTCGAAGCGGCCGACCGAGAAGCCCTTCTCGCGCGACTTCTGCTGGCCGAGCCAGGCATCGGACACGGCCCGCAGTTCCGGCAGCGCCGCGCCCACCGCCGCCGGCGGCAGCACCTCGAAGCTCAGGCCCTCGCGCTCGCCGCGGTTCACGCCGGAGCGCAGGTTGGCGCGCTTGGCGCCCTTGAGGTCGAAGTCGGGCAAGGTGACGTGCGCATGCTCGCCCAGCTTGAAGGCCTGCAGGCCGCAGTCCAGGTAGAGCGGCAGCGCGACCGGCCGGACCTGGTAGAAGGCCGCGCGGCTCCGTGCGCCGCCGCCAGTTCGACGAAGCGCCACACCAGGTCGGGCCACTCGCGCGCGTCACCCATCGGACCGAACAGCGACACCCAGGAGCGGCCCTGTTTGCCGAACATCAGGAAGCTGCGGCCCGACGGCGAGAACAGCAGGTGCTTGTCGCCGACCAGCGCATAGCAGCCGTCGGACGACGGGCTGCTCCGCACCACCGCCGCCGCGCGCGCGAGCTCCTCGGCCGTGGCCGGCG
>NZ_AZSN01000366.1:0-1057 GCF_000576225.1 Methylibium sp. T29-B
CGGGCGTCGCGGTCCGGCGCATGCCGCAGCGCGGCGCGCAGATGGGCGTCGCGCGCCACGTCGTCGTCACCGGCCGGCTCGGGCGGGTGCGGACGGTTCATGCGCTCCCCTCGGGCGCGGTCAGCACGCCCGCACCGGGCAGGTAGGCGCCCATGCAGGTGCGCAGCTTGCTCATCGCATAGCGCAGCCGGCTCTTGGCGGTCTCGAAACCCAGTTCCAGCGCGGCGGCCAGTTCGGCGAGCGACAGGCCGTCCTCGTGGTGCAGCAGGAACACCGCCTTCTGCGCGGCGGGCAGGCCATCCAGGCAGTCGAGCAGGCGCTGGCCGGCCGCACGCCAGAAGGCCTGGTCGTCGACGCCCTGCCCGTCGGCGCCGTGGGCGACCGGCCAGCGGGCCCAAGGCTCGCCGTCGGGTTCCCAGGGGTCGGGCCCCGGCGCGTCGACCGATACCTCCCGGCCGCTCCTGCGCAGGCAGTCGACCGCGCGGTGGTGGCCCAGCGTGAACAGCCAGGTGCGAAAGCTCGCGCCCTGCGGTGCCCAGCGGGTGCGCGCGTCGATCACGCGCAGCCAGGTGTCCTGGAACACCTCGTCGGTCTGTGCCGCGCAGGCGCTGCCGAGCAGCCTGCACACGAAGCGGTAGAGCGCGACGTGGTGGCGTGCGTAGAGCCGTTCGAAGGCGCGCGCGTCGCCGCCGGCGAAGGCCTGCATCAGCGTGTCGTCGGAGGGTTCGGGCGTGGGGTCGGGCATGGGCCTGCTCAGTCTGCCATCGCGGCGGTTCGGGCTTGTACGTGCGAGGGCCGCGAACGGGGTTGAACGGCGCGACGGCATTGGTCTTGACCCCGTTCGGGCGGCCCGGCCGTATCAGCCAGCCTGGGCGCGCGACGGATCGCGGGCCTCTGTCCTGTTCACCGACTGGAGTCGACGATGACCCTGCCTTCTTCCTTGTTCCCGGGTTGGCTGCGGCCGGCCGGGCTTGCCGCCGTCAGCCTGCTGAGCGCCTGCAGCGTCGGCTGGAGCGAGGCGCACGACTGGGTCTCGCCCGCGCCGGCGCGGGCCGAG
>NZ_AZSN01000367.1:0-1043 GCF_000576225.1 Methylibium sp. T29-B
CTTGATTAGCGACGAACCTCAGCCGGCTCACGTGGTGAGCTACCGAGGGTTGAAGATGGGTTCACCGCCACAGGAGGTGAACCATGACGATGAACCGAGTGCAGTTTCAAGCTGGACTTTCGATGGCCGAATTCATGAACCGCTACGGCAGCGAGGAGAAGTGCGAGGCGGCGCCGATCGCCTCGCGGTGGCCGGCGGGCTTTGCCTGTCCGGCATGCGGTTGCGGCCAGAACAGCTCGTTTCGGCGCGAGGGCCGGCTGTACTTTCAGTGCGCCGCGTGCCGCCACCAGTGCAGCGTCATCAGCGGGACGATCTTCGAGGCCACCAAGCTGGGGCTGTCGCGCTGGTTCCTGGCCATGCACCTGCTGACCCAGTCCAAGAACAACGTCGCCGCGCTCGAGCTGATGCGCCACCTGGGCGTTTGCTACAAGACCGCCTGGCTGGTCAAGCACAAGCTCATGGAGGTCATGCGCGTGCGCGAGGACGCCCGCCAGCTCGAGGGCCGAGTGGAGATTGACGACGCCTACCTGGGCGGCGAGCGCTCGGGCGGCAAGGCCGGGCGAGGCTCGCAGAACAAGGTGCCGTTCGTCGCCGCGGTGCAGACCACGCCCGACGGCCAGCCGCAGTTCGTGTGCTTGCGCCAGCAACCGTTCACGCACGAGGAGGTGGCGGTGTTCGCCGCACGCTCGATCGCGCCCTCGGCCACCGTCGTCTCCGACGGCCTGTGGTGCTTCGGCGCCGTGCAGATCGTCGGGGCCGAGCACGAGCGCGTGGTCACCGGCGGCGGCAAGGCCAGCACCGAGTTGCCGCAGTTCAAGGCGATCAACACCTTCCTGGGCAACCTCAAGCGCTCGCTCAGCGGTACTTACCACGCCTTCGACTTCGCCAAGTACGCCCATCGCTATCTCGCCGAGGCCCAATACCGATTCAACCGTCGATTCAATCTGGCTCCATCCTGGTTCGCCTGCTTCGCGCCGCTTGCCTTTCAATCCCGGCCCCGGCGCACGTCATTCGTGTGGCTGAGGTTGGTCGCTAATCAGGAG
>NZ_AZSN01000368.1:0-1022 GCF_000576225.1 Methylibium sp. T29-B
GCCACAGGCCGGCCGCAGTGAGCGCCGCGTGGTTGGCCAGCACGCTGCCGAAAGCCCACGGAGCCGCCCCCGGCAAGGCGATCGCCGCGCCGGCCGCCACCGCATGCAGGCCGAGGCTGGCGCGCAGCAGCGGCGGCATCGGCCAGGCAGCGCTCGAGGAGGAGGCGTGGGACATGGGGAAAGCCGCCGCGGTGGCGGGGCGCTGGCGGGTTACTGCAAGCGTCAATTTTCCCACAGCAGGCTGACCGGAATGCCGCGCCGGACCCGTGCTCAGGCAGCACGCTCCAGGCGTAGCGGCCGTGAGCAGGCGGCCGCCAGCAACAGGGCCAGCAGGGCCCCCGGCGCCACCACCCGGCCGATCGCCGACAGCGCCGGGATGTCCGACAGCGCGATCAGCCCGAACGACGCCACCGTGGTCAGGTTGGCCAGCAGCAGCGAGGCCAGCGTGTCATCGCTGACCAGCGCCGGCACGGCCGCGGCATCGTGCGCCGGAGTGTTCTGGATCTGGTCGAAGAACAGCGCGTAGTTCGAGCCCACCGCCACCACCAGCAGCAGGCCGACCAGGTGCAGGATGCCCAGAGCCACGTCGAGCAGCGCCAGGCCGGCCAGCGTGAGCAGCACCGCCAGCGCGAGTGGCAGGCACACCGCAAACAGCCGCGGGAGCGAGCGCAGCGAGAGGGCCAGCAGCAGCAACACCGCAGCCGCACCCAGCAACGCCTGCAGGAAGGCCTCCTGCAGGTAGCTGCCGTAGAGGCTGTTCAGCTCGAGCCCGATGTCGACCACCTCGAGCCCGCCCAGCCCCTCCAAGGCGGCACGCAGGCGCTCGGCGCCCAGTTCGGTCGGGCCCGGCTGCAGCGCGATCAGGGCCGACCAGCCGCCGTCGCGGCGCGGCAGCATCAGCGCGTCGACCGCCGACGCCAGAGGGTTGCCGTCCAGCGCCGCGCGCTCGACGGCGCCTGCGCGGCCTGCTGCACCTCGGCATGAGCTCCAGCCGCGCCGGTTCAGCGGCCCGCCGGCGGTGG
>NZ_AZSN01000369.1:0-1005 GCF_000576225.1 Methylibium sp. T29-B
TTGAGTACATCCAGAGGATCGACACTGGAACGGCACCGCGAAGACTGCGTAATGCGATTCAGTGGTGTTCGTCTCGCCACCGCGCAACCGGCGTTGTCGTGCGCGTCATCGGGCGGAACCGAAACGTTCGTTTTCACCGAAAGCGCCTCGAACCCTACCGACGACAGCCCTAGATCACCCGTGCAGTCGGGCATACCTTTGTTGAGAGCGAACGCGCCTACCAAGGGTCCTTGCGCACTGCATACTGGTGCAAGCCGCTCCTCTCAGCACTTCACAGGCCCGGCAACCGCAGCATCGTCAGCGAGCTGTTGACACGGTGACCTCGAGTTGCCGCAACCCTAGATCGCTTGGAAGGGCGCCGCCAGCGCTGCTTGGCCGTTGGTTGAGGGTCGTTCCCGACGTCCAGAGCAAAAGCTACAGCTTCATGGCTGGCTCATCCAATCGCTACCTATCGCCCCCCCCTTACCTTCATTCCGAGCAGCTCGTTGTTGAATCGGTATGTGACGATGAGGCCTCTGACCAGTAGCGCGATCACTCGCTCAGATGGAGCCGAAGCACTTGAAGACCGCTGAGATCACAGCCTTCGAGAGGGTCAGCCTTCGGGCGGGCAGATGAGCGCGCTCGGGCCGAGCTCACGACCCGACTCGAGAGGTTTCACCATGGCCCCCTAAGGCGTCGCCGCGCATAGCGTGGGCGGCTACCGCACCAAGAGCACAGACCACACGTCGCTGGACCACATCGGGACCCTCCCCAAGAGACCGGTGCGATCGCCCGCCCAGCCGAGGCCGGCGAGGATCGATCAAATGCGGCAAACGTCGCTCGCCGCGAGCCGACGCAGAGCACTTGGCGGGATATCCGTAGCGCGCGGCTCAGCGCCTACCAGCTAGATGCCGACGCAAACCGCTGAGTAGAGCGACCCAAAGCGGCTCAAACCGGCGCAACGAAGCGTGCCCAAGGCGCTAGACAGCTTGAGGCCGTAGGCACAATGTTGACGCCGACCGAAAA
>NZ_AZSN01000370.1:0-991 GCF_000576225.1 Methylibium sp. T29-B
CTCGGCCGTCTCCGGCGGGGCCGTCGGCTCGGCGCTGCCCGGCGCCACCAGCGCGAGCCGGTTGCCGACCCAGTCGCGCCGCGTGCCGGGCAGAAGTCGGCCGGCCTTGCCGACGGCGTCCATCCAGGGTTCGTCGGCACTGACGAAGATCTGCGCGGTGGCGCCCTGCTCGATCTGCCGGGCCAGCGTGGAACTCGACGCGAACGAGAACCGGACGCCGGTGAAGCCGCCCTGCCGTGCGATCGCCTGCAGCACGTCGGTCAGGCTGGCGGCGGCGAACACCACCACCTCGTCGTCGGCCGCGCGGGCGGCGGGGGGGCTTGCGAGCAGCCAGGCGACCAGGGCGGTGGCGAGGGTGGTGCTCAGGCGGCGGCGCAGCGGGGACATCATGGGCAGGGTTTCGGGCGAGTGGAGGAGGACGCGAGTCTGGCCGCGGAGGGCGCCTCAGTCGAGCACCGCGCGGTGCCGGGTGAGGGCCGCCTCGACCATCGCGTTGAGCCCGGCACTGCCGTTGCGGTCGACATGCGCCAGCAGCGCGCGCCGCATGCGCGGGTCCCAGAACTTCTTCAGGTGCTCGGCCACCTGCTGCGCGGCCTCGGCCGCGTCGGGCATCGCCTCGAAGAACTGGCCGATGCGGTTGGCCATGCGCACCAGGTTGTCAGCGTCCATCGTCGCGCTCCGTCATGTCGATCCGTTCGGCCCCGGCATAGACCACCAGGTCGCGGCCGCGCGCGAAGCCGGCCAGGCCCACGCCCAGTCGCCCGGCCAGGTCGACGGCCATCGTGGTGGCCGCCGACACGGCGACCAGCAGCCGCACGCGCGCCGCGGCGGTCTTGTGCAGCATCTCGTAGCTGGCGCGGCTGGTGACCGCGAAGAAGCCCTCGGTGCCGGCGTCGCCGGCGGCCAGCGTGCCGGTCCGCGCCATCGCGCCGATCAGCTTGTCGAGCGCGTTGTGGCGGCCGACGTCCTCGCGCAGCAGGCGCACCGCGCC
>NZ_AZSN01000371.1:0-988 GCF_000576225.1 Methylibium sp. T29-B
GGCGGTCGCGTCCGGCGCCGCCGCTGCGGGCGCCGCAGCGGGGGCCGTGGCGCCCGCGTCGTCGTCCTTGATGATGCGCGTGTAGGGCGCGAGGATGCTCACCAGCTGCGCATAGATCTTCGGGTTGCCCGCGACGATCTCGCGCTGGTAGAGGAAGTCGGACTCGCCGGTGAAATTGCCGATCAGGCCGCCGGCCTCGGTGATGATCAGCGAGCCGGCCGCGATGTCCCAGGGGTTCAGCCCGGTCTCGAAGAAGCCGTCGTACCAGCCGCGGCCACGTAGCACAGGTCCAGTGCGGCGGCACCCGGGCGGCGCAGGCCGGCGCAGTGCTGCATGACCTCCTCGAACATCTTCAAGTAACGCTTGAAGTTGTCGCCCTTGCGGAACGGGAAGCCGGTGCCGATCAGCGACTCCAGCAGGCGGCTGCGCTTGCTGACGCGCAGGCGCTTGTCGTTGAGGAAGGCGCCGCGTCCCTTGGAGGCGTAGAACAGGTCGTTGCGTGAGGGATCGTAGACCACCGCCTGCTGGATCTGGCCGCGGAAGGCGAGTGCGATCGAGACCGCGTAGACCGGGAAGCCGTGAATGAAGTTGGTGGTGCCGTCGAGCGGATCGATGATCCAGAGGTAGTCGCTGTCCTTCGCGCCGTGGGTCCGCCCGGTCTCCTCGGCGAGGATGCCGTGGCCGGGGTAGGCGCCGAGCAGCGTCTCGATGATCGCCGCCTCGGCCGCCTGGTCCACCTCGGTCACGAAGTCGTTGTGCGACTTGGCCGTCACCGTCACGCGCTCGATGTCCAGCGAGGCCCGGTTGATCAGCGCCCCCGCGGTGCGTGCAGCCTTGACGGCGGTGTTGAGCATGGGGTGCAGGGTCTGGGACATGGCGGGCGCTCGCGGCTGACGGGGCAGGAGAGGGAAAGGCGGACTGGCGGGGGACAAAGAACGCGCGGGGCCGGCGGGCGGGGAGGGCAGCGCGGCCGGCGCGACGGGCCGCG
>NZ_AZSN01000372.1:0-985 GCF_000576225.1 Methylibium sp. T29-B
CCTGCTGCGCGGCGTGGGGCGCGGCCTCGGCGAGGCGCTGCGGGCCGGGCAGGTGGATGCGCGCATCGCCGCCGAGATCGACACCCACGTCTCGGGGCTCGCCGCCGCGGCCGCCGGCTGCGAGCGCATCGCGAGCACGCCGATCCCGTTCGCCTACACGCTGCTGCTGCACCGCACCGCGTACGTCTACTGCTTTCTGCTGCCGTTCGGCCTGGTCGATCTCATCGGCTACCTGACGCCCTTCGTGGTGCTCGTCGTCGCCTACACCTTCTTCGGCCTCGACGCCGTGGGCGACGAGATCAAGGACCCGTTCGGCCTGAAGCCCAACCACCTGCCGCTCGAGGCGATCTGCCGCACCATCGAGATCAACCTGCTGGAGGCGCTGGGCGAGACGGACCTGCCGCCGCCGCTGACGCCGCTGGCCGGCGTGCTGCGCTGACGCGGTTCAGCCGCGGCCGGCCGGATCGCGCACCACGGTCACGCTGCAGTCCGACTCCGCCACCACCTGGGCCGACACGCTGCCAAGGTAGCGGCGCAGCGGCGAGGCGCTGCGCGCGCCCATGATGATGTGGTCCACCTCGTTGCGGCGAGCGAACTCGACGATTGCGTTCGCCGCATCGGGTGCCTCGAGCACGTGGAAGGTGACGCGGCCACTGCGATCGAGGCCGTCGAGACCCAGCGCCTGCTGCAGCGGTCGGGCCCAGTGCTTCAGTGCGACCAGCTGCTTGACGTGCAGGCTGCTGCCTTCGGCGTCCACGAGTTCGTCCATGCCGATGCGGGTGGTCTTCATCACGCCCACGCAGGCCAGTCGTGCACCGGCCTCGGCCTGAAGGAAATGCTGCACGGTGTCACGCAGCGTCTCCAGCAGCTCCGGCGTGCCGCCGACATCGACAGCCGCCATCAGGATTGCGTGCCGCGGCAGGTCGGCGCTGGCGCCGCCGCTGGCCTGCGGCTCCGACCCGACCGACGCGAACCAGCGGCGCAG
>NZ_AZSN01000373.1:0-983 GCF_000576225.1 Methylibium sp. T29-B
GGCAACCAGCAGATCGCCTGGGGCGAGGCGCTGTTCTTCCGCGTGGCCGACCAGCCCAACGGCCTGGACCTGCGCGGCCACCTGTTCGGCGTCGCCGCCGAAGAGTACTCCGACACCCGCCGCTCCGCGCTCGGCCTGCGCGCCAACTACCGCGTCAACGAGAAGATGGACGTTGACGGCTTCGTGCAGCGCTTCGCGCCCACGCTGCTGCCCAACGGCGAGACCGGCTACAACCTCATCCAGGACCAGTTCACCGTCGACCAGCGGCCCGGCTACGAGGACGTCAAGAACAAGTGGAACGTCGGCTTCCGCCTGAAGGGCGAGGCCGGCGGCTTCGGCTACCAGGCCTTCGCCATCAACCGCACCAACCCCGACGGCGTCTTCAAGTGGTCGGCCGCCAAGGGCGAGAACGTCCTGCCGGGCACCGCGTTCGCGGTGCAGCCGACCGGCGTCTGGAGCGCCGAGGAATGGTTCCGCGGAGCCTCCAACTCGCGCCTGAACGGTATCGAGGGCGTGGCCACCTCCATGAACTTCATCACCGCGGCCGGCGACCCCTACGGCCTGGTCGGTCTGGCCACCGCCTGCGGTGCCGAACGCGCGGTCTACGGCGACTTCAAGCTCGGCAGCAAGGCGGCAGCGTCGTGCATCCTGGACACCTTCTTCACGCCCGGTGTGGCCGGCCCGCTGCGCGGCTGGCTCAGCCGCGAGTACAAGCGCGAGACGGTGTTCGGCGGCGGCATCAACCGGGTGTTCGAGGGCGAGCCCGACTCGCTGCTCGACCAGCTGATCGGGCGCTTCGAGTTCTCGTACACGCCCAACAAGCACTTCACCAACCCGACGCTGGGCGACTACATCGAGAAGGACGAGTACCAGTTCGCCTTCATCATGGAGAAGTACCACAAGTTCACCAGCGCCTTCCCGGCGACCTACTTCGTGGCGCAGTGGCTGCACAAGTCCAGGAGCGACCTGTTCGGGCGCTACCT
>NZ_AZSN01000374.1:0-957 GCF_000576225.1 Methylibium sp. T29-B
CGCCTCGGCGTCGGCGCCGCTGGCGCTGGCCGCTGCCGATCTGCAGGCGCAGTTCAAGACCCTGGTGCGCGACCCGAACGAGGCGCTGCGGGAGCTGGCGCCGGCCTGGAAGCTGAGCCTGGCCGACGACGGCGACCCCTGCCTGCTCGTGCCGGCGCAGCAGGTGCACTGCCACGCGGGTCGCAGCAATCTCGCGCTGGTGCGGTTGCTCGGTCGGCCCGGCATCGTGAGCCTGAATGACGCGGCCGGGCAGCCGGTCTATGCACAGCTCACCGGCCTCACGGCGCAGAGCGCGACGCTGCGCATGGGCGGCGTCGCGCAGACCCTCACGCTCGGTTCCTTCACGCGCCTGTGGCGCGGCGATTTCACGACACTGTGGCGCGTGCCGCCGGGCTACACCGTTGCCGCGGCGGGCAAGGCGGCCATCCCCGCCGACTGGCTGGCCGCACGGCTGGCCACCGCGGCCGGCGACGCCGCACCGGGCGAGACGTCGGCGGCGGCGCTCAAGCCGCGCATCGCCGCCTTCCAGTCCACCCAGGGTCTGGCACCGGATGGTCTGGCCGGGCCGATCACACTGATGCAGCTCAACCGCGCCACCGGCGTGGACGAGCCCCGCCTGCAGACCGAGTGACGTACCGATGTCCTACATCCTCGAAGCCCTCCGCAAGGCCGACGCCGAACGCGATCGCGAACGCGGCGCGTTGCCCGACCTGCATGCGCAGCCGGTGCCGCCCGATTCGGCCGCGATGGCGGCCGGCTCGCCTTCGCGTCCCCGACCCTGGCTGTGGATCATCGTCGGTGCCTCGGTGGGCCTGATCGGCCCGCTGCTGTGGCTGCTGCTCGGTCGCGACACCACGAAGGAGGCCGTGGTGACACCGCCGCCACCGGTCGAGACGGCCGCACCGCCGGTGGCGACGGCGCCCGCGGTGGCTCCGGCTCCCGAGGTGGCCCGGCGCG
>NZ_AZSN01000375.1:0-907 GCF_000576225.1 Methylibium sp. T29-B
CGTCGGTGCTGCCGCCGCCCCCGCCGCCGCCGCCACAGGACGCCAGCAGGAGCGTGGCGGCACACAGCGCGGTCAGGCGGGCGAGGCGCTGCGCTCTCGGTGAGCGGGGAGTGGACATGGTCGCCCCAGGATGCGGTGGAAGACGGCGCGACCGCGCGAGCGGCCGGGCAGCGGACGTCCAGTTTGGTGGCGCGGCGCACCCCGCTCGTGACCGAAGCCGCGCGGCTGCAGCGCCTTTTACAAAGCGACACCTTGCGGCCCGGCGCGGTGTGAACCGCAGCACGCCGCGGCCACGCTCAGACCTGCAGGTGGCGCCGCGCGCGCTCGCTCAGCGCGTTGGGGAAGTAGAGCGCGGTGAGGCTCTTGCTGTGCACCGGCGAGTGACCGTCGGCATACGCGCTCTGCGGGTCGGGCGCGTAGCGGCGCCAGTCGCGCACCCAGTGGATCGCGTCGCAGACCTCCAGCAGGCCCATCGTCTCGCGTCGCCGACCAGCACCCCTTGCACGCGCAGACCGTGGCGCTGCCGTGCGCCGTCCAGCAGCGCCAGCGTGGCCGGCGTGCAGCCGAACTCGCCGTCGCTGACCAGCAGCAGGTCGGCCTGCTGCCAGCGCGCGCTGTGGACCGCGGCCACCGCATGCGCGAGCGGTGCCGCCAGGTCGGTGCCGCCATCGAAGGCCTGGCCGATGAAATCGAGCAGCGCGTCCAGCCCGGCCGGCGTCAGCGCCAGCTCGTGGGTCAGCAGCTCGCCGGCACCGCCGAAGGCGATCAGCTGGCAGGCCCGCCGTTCGCGGTGCGCGGTGCGCGCCGCCTGCAGCACCACCGCCTTGGCCAGTTGCTCGGGTGCGCCGCGCATCGACCCCGAGGTGTCGATGCAGACCAGCATCGGGCCGCGCGCCAGCGGGGGCGG
>NZ_AZSN01000376.1:0-866 GCF_000576225.1 Methylibium sp. T29-B
GCAACGCCGGCGGTCGCGCCGGCCCGGGCCGGCAGGCGCACCAGCCGCTGCACGCCGGGGCGGCGCAGCACCTCGTCCTCGTTGCCGATGCGTTGCGGCGCACCGCCGAGCACCGGGCACATGCGCACTGCGGCGTACAGCAGGCCCTCGGGCCGCACGTCGAGGCCGTAGACGGCGCTGCCGTTGCTCTTGGCGACGACATCGGTGCGCGGCGTGTCGCGACCGATCAGCGTCCAGGCGGCACGCGGCTTCAGCGCCACGTCACCGGCCGGCGTGCCGGCAGCCGCGCTGGCGAGCTCACCGAAATGCGCGTGCACGCCGGAGGCATGCGACACGACGCCGTCGCGCACCACGATCTCTTCCTTGGGCAGGCGCCAGCGCAGCGAGGCGGCTCCCACCAGCTGGGCCCGCACCGTGGCCGCAGCCAGCCGCAGCGGCTCCCAGGCGTCGACGATGCTGGTCGACGCGCCCGTCATGTTGATGCCGAGCTCGCGCGCCAGCTTGGCGACGACCCACTCGCCGCCCTTCACCACCGCGGTCCTGCGGCCCGGCTCGCTGTCGCGCGGGTGGAAGGGCAGCGACGCGACGAAGGTGGCCACGTTGCCGTAGACCGCATCGGCGCCAGCCTGGACCAGCCGCACGCGGTCGAGGCCGATGTCGAGCTCCTCGGCCACCAGCATCGGCAGCGCGGTGTGCACGCCCTGGCCCATCTCGCTGCGGTTCATCGCCAGCGCGACGCCGCCGTCGGCGGCGACCTTGATCCAGCCGTTGAACGCCACCTCGCCGGCCTGCAGCGCCAGCAGCGCACGGTCGCCCAGCCGCGAACGCGGCGGCAGCACCGCCCAGCCCAGCAGCAGGACGCCGCC
>NZ_AZSN01000377.1:0-847 GCF_000576225.1 Methylibium sp. T29-B
CCGCACCAGGCCACCCAGCGGCGCGGCCCGGCGCCGCACGCCGCGCCCCAGCGCGCCAGCGGCTCGTGGTGCCGGCACTCAATGACGTCTGCATGGCGCAGCTCCTTCTCCTGTTCACGCGGGGTCCACACCAGCACGGCGGCGCACACCGCGGCCGTGACCCCCAGGCCGATCGCCTGGTGCGCGGCCTCGCCCAGCCCCTGGGGCCGCGCCTCCAGCGCGACCAGCAGCGTGTTGCGCAGCACATTGCCGCTCAGCACCAGCAGGCCGACCATCGGCAGCCGGCGCAGCAGCACCGCATCGCGCAGCCCGACCCACGCCGCCGCGGCGCACGCGCAGAAGTAGCCCAGCCACACCAGCTGCACGCCGGAGCACGGCGCGTCGACGATCACCAGCTGGCCCTGCACCGTCATCGCGGCGCCGCTGCGCGCGGCCTCCAGGCCGGCGAGCTGCAGCGCCCAGGTGCTGAGCTGCGCCGTCAGCAGCCGCAGCGGGTAGCCGGCATAGAACTGCAGTGATGCCACCAGCGGCAGCGCCAGCAGCGCCAGGCCGGCGAACGGCAGCCACGGCGCATCGTCCGGGCGCCAGGCCGCGAAGGCCAGGCTCAGCGCCAGGACCGCCAACACCGCGGCCGCGAGCGGCGGTAACGCCCACAGCGAGAACGTGGCCGCTGCCGTCATCACGGCGCTCGCGGCGAACCAGCCCGGTCGCGGCGCCGCGCGCAGCCGCGGCGCCAGGCGAATAAGCACGAGGCCCAGCAGGGCCAGCGCGGCCAGGCCGAGCGGATCGTCCGAGCCGTCGAGCAGCCGGCCGGCCGCCCAGCGGCCGTGCGGCCACAGCGCGGCAG
>NZ_AZSN01000378.1:0-833 GCF_000576225.1 Methylibium sp. T29-B
CCAGGACCGAGTATCTCGGAGAGGTTATACACATACCCTCGAGGCGGGGGCCGGGGCGGCAGCCAAGCGATAAGCCGTTGTGGGTCTGGATAGCCAGCGGCAGCGATCGCAAACCTACTGGGATTGGAAACGCGGGCGCTGATGGTGCTTATGTCGGACTGGTGGCCTCGCGCCCTGGACGCCTCCCTGCCCGTCGTTACAAATGGCCGGGTAGCGGCTGGCCGACCGGACGGACGGGGAGACGAGGAACGAGGCGACCGGGACGGCCGGGAGGCTGGCGGCGTCCCCGCCGGAGGCACGACGGCGGGGCGGCCGAAGGCCGCCCGGCCTAGATTTATCAAAGGAACACTTCTCGACCAATGCGGACACTTTTGTGCGTCCTCATAGGAGAACGGGGGTCTGGCCGTGCACCCCCTCAAAAGGTCAGCGGCCACTGACATAGTGCTCTCCGATCAAGGGTTGGTTGGCGGCGCCGGACGCATCGAGCGCCAGCACGTGGGCGAGCTGGGTGCGCAGTTGGCGGACCTCGGCGTCGAGCGCTCGGGCCAGTCCGAAGGCTGCTGTGGCGTCGTTGACGGCCGCGCAATGGACTTCGGAGCGACCCCAGCGGGTCAGCCAGAAAAGCGCGAGGCAGGCCGATCTAGGGGCCTTGCCGGTGCGGTTCCACCGATAGACCGTCCGGGTGCCGACGCCCAGAACCTTCGCCACGCGGGCCGGCGGCGGGTTGTTGAGGTCGTCCAGGATCGCCTGCCAAATTGGCAAACTCCGCGGGGCCGCGGCGATGGTGTAGGGGCTGAACTTCATGGGAGAGTCAGCCCTTCAGGCGGTCTGAT
>NZ_AZSN01000379.1:0-831 GCF_000576225.1 Methylibium sp. T29-B
CAGCCGCAGCGGCGTGCCGCCCGGCGTCAAGCTGCGCAGCGGGCCGGTCGGTTGGCCCTGGGCGTCGAGCACGACCAGCAGGCCGCGATGCGTCGGGTCGGTGTCGCGGAACAGGCCATAGTCCAGCGCGGGTGCGCCGGCCGCCGCGCAGTCGCTGGCGTAGTGCAGCAGCGCGTACACGCCGTCGGCCTTGCGGTCCAGCGCCAGGCCCGGCAGCGCGCGCAGGTGGCAGCGTCCGTCGTCCAGGCGCAGCCGGTCGGCCACGTGGCCGGCGATGTCGGCCTCGCGCGTTCGCACCTCGCCCCAGCTCAGCTGGCCATCGGCGTTGGCGTCGAGCTCGAGCACGGTGTCGAGGTCGCGCAGCGCCACGTCGACCTGCAGTGCCAGCTTGCCGTGCGCATCGACGCCGGCGCGCAGGTAGGCGTCGCTGGCCTGGTGGGCTGAGGCGAGCAGCGGCACACCCAGGACCGACAGCCCCACCAGCAGCGCGCGCAGCCTGCGCATCGGTGCGCCGGTCATTGCGCGTTCCCGGCGGATGCCGGCTCCAGCCGCGCATCGCGCAGGCCGATCTGCCGCGCCAGCGCCACCACCTCGGTCTGCGCCGCCGCGTCGCCGGCGGCCGTGGCGGCGCGCTGCATCACCACGAAGTCGATCGCCTCGCGCTGCGATTTCAGGTTCAGGCGCGCCAGCGCCAGCGCGCGCGTAGGTGCCGCCTCGACGTCGAGAGCGAAGCGCGCCCGCTCGCGCGCATGGACCGCGACCGCCTCCGGTCGCAGGCCGGCCTGCGCATAGCGTGCGGCGACCGTGCCCTGCAGGCGGGCCGCATCGGCG
>NZ_AZSN01000380.1:0-820 GCF_000576225.1 Methylibium sp. T29-B
AGCAGCGCGGCCAGCGCCTCGGGATCGCTCTGCGCCAGAGCCTCGACGGCGGCCGACGCCGCCTCGCGCCGCTCGCGCCGCTGCCGGTCCTTGATGGTCTCCACCTCGACGGCCAGCGTCCGCAGGCATTGCAGTGCGGTCTGCGCCTGCGCCGCGCGCTCGGGCGTGGCGTCGGGCTGCTGGCCGAGCACCACCTCGCTGAGCCAGCCGAGCTGCTTGCCGTAGCTGGCCACGTCGAACACCGCGCGTTCGACGTCGGCGTCGCCGGCCGTCGGGCGGATCCCGCTGAAGATGTCCTGCGTGACCGCACCGCTCAGCGGAAAGTGAAGCTGCGGCGCCCAGTGGAGCCAGAACCAGGGAAACATCGGCAATCCTCCTCGCGGGTTGTCGTCATCCGCCGGGTGGCGCGAACTCGCACACCACCGCGTCGCCCAGGTGCAGCATGCCACCGGCCAGCACCCGCGCGGTGACACCGCCATGCCCGCGCACCGCGCTGTAGCCCCCCGGACCGAGCGCCTCCTCCATGCGCGAGCAGGCTCGCAGGGGCCGGTGAGCTCGAGCAGCACGTCGGCGCCGATGCGCAGGCGCAGCGGCTGGTCGCGGAACAGCGTGCGCACGGCCAGCAGGTTCAGCCCCGACACCAGGAGGTTGCGGCGCAGCGCATCGGCGGTCACCTCCGGCCGTCCCGCCAGTGCGGCGATGACCGGCAGGTGCTCGGCCTGCAGCAGCGTGACCTGGCGCTTGCCGCCCAGGCCGCGCCCCGTGGCACTGCGATCGCCGTGCAGGCCGAGGCCGGCGAGCGCCTGCGCGGACGCCACCG
>NZ_AZSN01000381.1:0-805 GCF_000576225.1 Methylibium sp. T29-B
CTGGCGTGGCGCTTCCTGCCCGACCGGCGACCGCGCCGCAGCGCACCGCTGTAGGACGCGGCCCGCAGCGCGTCGCGGCGCCGTCCCATCGCGCGGCGGTGTGCCGCTGCCCATACTGGCTTCAGCGAGCCCCGGACGCATGGTCGTCCCTGCGATCGCTGCCCATCACTCAGCAGGAGCCGTTGCCATGATCGAGAAGAACGCCAGCGTCCATTGGGAAGGCCGGGGCAAGGAAGGCCAGGGCCAGGTCAGCACCGAGACCGGTGCGCTGCAGGCCTACCCCTACGGCTTCGGCAGCCGTTTCGAGGACGACCGCCGCGGCAGCAGCCCGGAGGAACTGCTCGGCGCGGCGCACGCGGCCTGCTTCACGATGGCGTTCTCGTTCGCCTGCGACAAGGCCGGCTTCGCGACCACCGCGGTCGACACGCGTGCCGCCGTGCGCCTGGCCAAGCAGGGCGAGGGCTTCGTCATCGACCGCATCGCGCTGCAGCTCGACGCCGCCGTGCCCGGGATCGACGAGGCGATGTTCCAGCAGCTGGCGCAGAGCGCGAAGGAGAACTGCCCGTTGTCGAAGGCGCTGGCCAGCGTGCCGAGCATCACGCTCGTGGCGACGCTGCGCCGTTGAAGCGGCGGCGAGCCTCATCGAGGAGAGTGGGATGAGCACATCGAGATCGTGGCGCCGGCTCGCGGCCGGCTGGTTGGGAACGCTGGCCTGCACGCTGGCCGTCGCGCAGATGGACACGCCGGCGCCGCCCGGGCCGCCGGCCGCGCAATCGGTGCAGCGGCCGCCGGCGAAGACCTTGCC
>NZ_AZSN01000382.1:0-794 GCF_000576225.1 Methylibium sp. T29-B
GCCGCCGCCAGCAGGCCGAGGTTGAGATCGCGCCGCGGTGGGTGTTGATGCCGCCGGTCGCGCGCAGCATGCGTGCCTCGGCGGCACGCCCCAGCCGGTTCAGCGTGGCGAAGCTCGCGCCCTGGGCGCCGGCCGCGGCGGCCTGCTCGAAGTAGCGGCGCAGCGCCAGGCTGCTGCGCACGAAGCTCGCGGCGTCCATGTCGCGGTGGCTGCCGCTGTCGCACAGGCTCACGAGGCCCGGCTTGGGGTAGGTGATCAGCTCGCCCAGCAGCGCCCGCACCGCGGCGTTGCGCACGGTGCGCTGCGCGTGGCCGCACTCCGGGTCGGCATGCAGGAGCGAGGGAGGCGTCGTCAGGCTCAGCATGGTGTCGACACGGTACCCCAGGCCGCCCACACCGCGGCCAGTTCGCGCAGCGCCGGACCGTGGTCGGCCTTCAGCAGCAGCTGCGCCGGCGCGGCTGCCAGCTCGCGCCAGGCCACGCTCGCGCCGTCGGGCAGCTGGAGTTCGCCGTCGAGCCGGGCCGCGCTGCCGGCCTGCACCTCGGCCAGCGCCTCGAGCCAGGCGCGCGCGACCGCTGCGCTGGGCGGACAGGCCAGCAGGTCGAGGTCGGAATGCTCGGTCAGGTAGACAAGCCCGCTGGCCTGCTGCCAGAACGCCGAGCCGAACACGTGCACCGGCAGACCGAGCGCGAACGCGCGCGATTCGAGCTGCGCCGCCGGCTCGCGCAGCGCGCCGGCAGGTGGGCCAGCGCGTCGCCAGCGCCGTGCGCCGAGACCAGCCTCACGGCCGCTGG
>NZ_AZSN01000383.1:0-786 GCF_000576225.1 Methylibium sp. T29-B
TCGGTGGGCACGACGCGGGCGTGGCGCGGCCCGGCCCGCAGGCGTTCGAGCTCCAGCAGGTCGTCGACCAGTCCCAGGGTGCGCTCGCTGTGGCCCCAGGCCAGCGTGAGCTGCTGGCGCAGCGGGGCCTCGAGCGCACCCGGCGGCAGCATCGGCAGCAGCGCCAGCGCATCGCGCACCTGCGCCAGCGGCTGCCGCAGCGCGTCGCCCAGCATCGCGGCGAAGGCGTGCGTCATGCGCACCGCACGTTCGGTCTCGCTGAGATCGCGGCACAGGCAGATGCCGATGCGCTCGCCGTCCACGTGCGTCTGCACCAGGGCGATCTCCATCGGCACCTCGACCCCCCCGCTGCCGGCGCGCTGGCCCGCCACGGTGTCGCGGCGCACGGTCCACGGCGACGGGGTGAGCCCGTCGAGTTCGGCCTCGGGCTGCGTGACCGGCCAGTCCAGGTCTTCGGCCAGCGACGGGATCAGCAGCGAGATCGGCTGTCCGCCGATGCCCTGGCGCGAGCGCCCGAACATCACTTCGCCGGCCGGGTTGATCCATTGCACGCGCCCGGACTCGTCGTAGGCGATTGCGGCTTCGCTGATGTGCTCGAGCACCATGCGCAGGCGGCGCTGGGCATCGAGCATGCGTTCCTGGGCGTGCCCGCGCTCGCCGGCCTCGCGCTCCATGCGCCGGCCTGCGGCCGCGAGCTGGGCCGCGAAGCCGCGCAC
This sequence comes from Methylibium sp. T29-B, assembly GCF_000576225.1. Taxonomy (NCBI): domain Bacteria; kingdom Pseudomonadati; phylum Pseudomonadota; class Betaproteobacteria; order Burkholderiales; family Sphaerotilaceae; genus Methylibium; species Methylibium sp. T29-B. The sequence continues at coordinate 717 of NZ_AZSN01000383.1, forward strand.
CGCGAGCAGCGCCACCACACCCAGCAGCGCGGCCACCACCGCCACCAGCACGATCAGCTTGTCGGTCGCT
>NZ_AZSN01000384.1:0-774 GCF_000576225.1 Methylibium sp. T29-B
CACGCCTCGGGCGGCGGCGGGCGCAACTCGTCGGGCGGCACCGGCCCGTCCGGCCCGACGCCGCCGTCGATCCAGCGAGCGAAGGCCTGCGAGGTGGCGATACGCCGGCCCTGCGCGTCATCCAGCGCCAGCGGCATGCGCAAGCGCGACGACCACTCCAGCAAGGCCTGGCTCTGCTCGTCGCGCGGTGCGTCGACGGGTGGGAGCGCGTTCTGCAGCAACTCGCCCCAGGCGATCAGGCGCTCGTTGCCGCTCGCCTCGACCCGTATGCGCTCATGCTCGATGTTGCGCTGGAGCAGCCAGCCCGACACCAGCGCGAACAGCAGCAGCACCGCCACGACGGTGAGGTAGATGCGCAGGTAGAGCGTCTTCACCGGCCGGCCCGTCCTGCTGCGCGGGCGCGACGCCGATCAGGCCGCCTCGGCATCCTGCTTCTTCGCGAACACGTAGCCCGCGCCGCGCACCGTGAGGATGCGGCGCGGCGTCTTGGGATCGTCTTCGATGGCGGCACGGATGCGCGAGATGTGCACGTCGATCGAGCGGTCGAAGGCCTCGAGCGCGTGGCCCTTCAGCGCATCATGATCTGGTCGCGCGACAGCACGCGCCCGGGCGCGTTGGCCAGCACCTGGAGCAGGTCGAACTGGTAGCTCGTCAGGTCGCAGGGCTTGCCGTCGAGGCGGGCCTGGCGACCGCCGGCGTCGACCTCGAGGCGGCCGAAGCGCAGCACGTCGCCGTCGCCCCCGCTCGGCGCGGCGCGGCGCAGCAGGGCCTTGA
>NZ_AZSN01000385.1:0-775 GCF_000576225.1 Methylibium sp. T29-B
GCCGGCAAGCGCGCTGCCGGCCAGCACCAGCACCACGCACAGCGAGGCCCCGGAGGCCGAGCCGAGCAGGTAGGGATCGGCCAGCGGATTGCGGAACAGGCCCTGTGCCACCGCGCCGGCCAGGCCGAGCAGCGCACCGACCAGCCACGCACCGAGCGTGCGCGGCGCACGGATCTCGCCGACGATCAGGCCGGCATCCGGGGCCCACAGCGACGCAACCGACCAGCCCTCGCTGCCGGCCATCAGGCCGGCGACGATCAGCAGCGCGCTCAGCACCGCCAGCCCGACCGCAAGATGGCGGCGACGCGAGACGAGTTCGGCGTGGGTCATCGGCTCCCCGCCCCCGGCTTCGCACTGGCGGCCGACACCGGCAAAGCGGCCAGGCAGTCGGCCAGCAACAGCGCCGCTTCTCCCATGCGCGGGCCGGGACGCACCAGCACGTCGTAGGGCGCGCTCGCGAAGCCGCAGGTCTGCCGCCGCTGCAGCGCCTGCAGCGAGGCCCAGCCCGGACGTCCGGGCATCTCGGCCAGGTTGCGCTGCAGCGCCATCACGATGTCGGGCTGCGCGCGCAGCACGTACTCCGGGTTGAGGCGCGGAAACGGCCCCAGCGCCGGCGGCACGACGTTGCCGAGCCCGAGCCGCAGCAGCGTCTCGCCGATGAAGGAGCCACTGCCGGCGGCATAGGGCGTGGCATCGACCTCGAAATAGACGCGCCGGCCGCGCAGCGTGGCCGGCACCCGCGCGGCGGCGTCGGCCAGCTGCCGCTCGATGGTCG
>NZ_AZSN01000386.1:0-769 GCF_000576225.1 Methylibium sp. T29-B
GCAACCTCTGGTACCGCACCGACGCGACTCGCGCACGCTGTCCGACGACGGGTCCGGCCCGCAGCACGACACCGCGCCCGCCGCCGCCGAGACGCGGTGATGCGCCGCCCCGGCCTCGCCCGCCGCGAGATCGGCCCGCGATGCTGAGCGTCGCCGGCCTCACCCAGCGCTATGGCGAGCGCGCGGCGCTGCAGTCGCTGAGCCTCGCGCTGCGCCCCGGCGAGTTCACCGCGCTGCTCGGCCCCAACGGCGCCGGCAAGTCCACGCTGTTCCAGGTGCTCACCGGCCTGTTCGCGGCCGACGAGGGCGAGGTCGAGGTGGCCGGCCACTCGCTGCGCCACGCCGCGCCGGCCGCGCTGCGCCACATCGGCGTGGTGTTCCAGCAGATCTCGCTCGACCTCGACCTGAGCGTGCGCCGCAACCTGCTGTTCCACGCCGACCTGCACGGCCTGCCGCGCGCGCTGGCCCGCGAGCGCATCGCCGAGGACAGCGCGCGCTTCGGGCTGGCCGCCACCGACCTGGACCGCAAGGCACGCGAGCTGTCGGGCGGCAACCGCCGCAAGGTCGAGCTGGTGCGCGCCGGCCTGCACCGCCCGGCCGTGCTGCTGATGGACGAGGCCACCGTGGGCCTGGACCCCCAGTCGCGCCGTGACCTGCTGGCCGCGCTGCGCGAGGACGTGCGCACGCGCGGCGTCTGCGTGCTGTGGGCCACGCACTGGGTCGAGGAGGCCGAGCCGGCCGACCGCGTGCTGGTGCTGCACAGGCCGCC
>NZ_AZSN01000387.1:0-760 GCF_000576225.1 Methylibium sp. T29-B
CGACCGGGTCCGCGTTGCGGTGGGGCAGGCCTTCCCGGCCGACGGCTGCCTGATCGAGGGCCGGACGCAGGCCGACGAATCGCTGCTGACGGGCGAGTCGCGGCCGCTGGTGCGCGGCGTCGGCGACGCGGTGATCGCCGGCAGCCTGAACCTCGGCGCGCCGGTGCTGATGCGGGTCACACAGGTCGGCCATGGCACCCGCCATCAACAGATCGTGGCGCTGATGCAGCGAGCGCTGACCGAGCGGCCGTCGACGGTGCGCTGGGCCGACCGCGTGGCCGCGCCGTTCGTGGGCGGCGTGCTGCTGCTGGCGGCGGCGGCCTTCGGTGTGTGGATGCACGTCGACCCGTCGCGTGCCGTGTGGGTGGCGGTGTCCATCCTGATCGTCACCTGCCCCTGCGCGCTGTCGCTGGCTGCCCCGTCGGCGCTGATCGCGGCCACCGGCGCGCTGGCGCGTCGCGGCGTGCTGGTGCAGCGCCTCGACGCGCTCGAGACGCTGGCGCAGATCGACGTCGCCTGCTTCGACAAGACCGGCACGCTGACCGAAGACCGGCTTGCGCTCGCGCAGGTGGTGTGGCCGGACGGTGACGACCTGCAGGCCTGGCAGCGGCGTGCGGCGGCGTTGGCCGCCCACTCCCGTCATCCGCTCTCACAGGCGCTGGTGCGCGCGACGCCCTCCGAGGACGCCGCGTCCTGGCCTTGGCACGGTGCGCGCGAGCAGGCCGGGCAGGGCCTCGAGGCGCTCGATGCCGACGGCCGG
>NZ_AZSN01000388.1:0-739 GCF_000576225.1 Methylibium sp. T29-B
CAGTGCGGCACGGCGCGCTCGGCGCGCGTCTCGGCGGCAGCGGCCAGCGAATGCAGCGCGGCGGCGTGCCCGGGCTCGCGCCGCTCCAGCTCGCCGCGCAGGAAATCGCGGAACAGGTCGTGGAAGCGCAGCACCGGCACGGAGTCGTCGAGCGCGCTGAGGAAGAGCTGGCGACCGAACAGGTCGTCGAGCACCGCGCGGGCGTCGTCGCGGCCGGTGACGGCCTGGCACAGCGCGGGGCTGAGCTCGGGCAGCACGCTGCCGTACAGCACGAACTGCTGCAGCGGCGGCGGCAGCCCGGTCAGCACCTCCTGCGCGAAATAGTCGAACAGGTGGCGGTGGGCCGCCGGGCCGGCGAGCGTGGGCAGGCTGCCCGTGCCGGCGCGAGCGCTGCCCAGCAGCAGGTGCAGGCCGGCCACCCAGCCGTGGGTGCGCACGAGCGCGGCCTGCAGCGCCGCGTCGGACGGCGCCTGCAGCCCGCGCAGCCGGCACAGCGCCTGCGCAGCGCCGAGGTCGAAGCGCAGGTCCTCCAGGCCCAGCTCCACCAGCTCGCCGCCGGCACGCCAGCGCGCCAGCGACAGCGGCGGCGCGGTGCGGCTGCCGATGAGGAGACAGAGCTCCGGCGGCGCGCGGGCGATGAGCGTGTCGAGCAGCTGCAGCGCCGCCGCGTCGGTGACGTGGTGCAGGTCGTCCAGCACCAGCGCGATGCGCGACTCGGGCCGGCCCCCGAGCGCGTCGG
>NZ_AZSN01000389.1:0-734 GCF_000576225.1 Methylibium sp. T29-B
CGGCCCCGGCTCCGCGTCCGGCACCGGCACCGGCACCGCGCGCTGCGGCGGCCGAGCCGGCTGGCACGGGTGCCGCGTCCGAGTACCGCGTCAAGGCGGGTGACACGCTGTACCGCATCGCCACTCGCACGCAGCAGCCCGGCGTGTCGCTGGACCAGATGCTGGTGGCGCTCTATCGCAGCAACCCCGGCGCCTTCCTCGGCAACAACATGAACCGGCTCAAGGCCGGCGCCGTGCTCAATGTTCCGTCCGGTGAAGAGACTCAGGCCATCACGCCATCCGACGCCCGGCAGGTGATCCAGGCGCAGAGCGCCGACTTCGGCGCCTACCGTGCCAAGCTCGCCGGTGGCGTGCCCACTGCGGCCGCGCCCGACAGCAGCCGCTCTGCGGCGGGCAAGGTGCAGGCGGACGTGCAGGACCGCAAGACGGCCGCTGGTGGTACGCCGGACAAGCTGACCTTGAGCAAGGGTGCGGTCGGTGCGAGCAAGCCGGGGCCGGAAGACCAGGTGGCCAAAGGCCGCGAGCAGAAGGACAACTCCACCCGTGTGGCCGAATTGGCCAAGAACGTCGAGGAACTGAAGAAATTGCAGGGAGCGGCCGCGGCAGGTTCGGCGGCTTCAGCTGCGGTGGCCAAGCCGGGGGTCAGCGTACCCGCGCCAGTGGTCGTCCCGCCGACGCCGCCGAAGCCCGCTCCGGCGCCCGCACCAGTTCCCGCTCCGCCGCCGCCCGCGCCG
>NZ_AZSN01000390.1:0-729 GCF_000576225.1 Methylibium sp. T29-B
GTCCAGCAGCGCGGCCCGCATGGCCAGGCCGGCGTCCAGCAACTCGCTGCGCCCGGCCGCGGCGGCATCGCCCGCGGGCGCGGCATCGAGGCCGCCGCCGCTGAGATACTCGTAGACGAAGAGGGTCTGGGTCATCCTATGCACATCATTCCGGTCATCGATCTGCTGGACGGCCAGGTGGTCCGCGCGGTGCGTGGGGAGCGCCGGCACTACCGGGCGATCGCCTCGGCGCTGTGCGGCAGCGCCGATCCGCGGATCGTGGCTCGGCGGCTATGCGAACACTGTGCCACCGATACGCTGTACCTCGCCGACTTGAACGCCCTGCAGGGTCGGCCGCCCCAGCTCGAATGGCTGCGCACGCTGCTGCAGGACCAGCCGGACGTGGCGCTCTGGCTCGACGCCGGCTTCAGTGGCCCGGACGCCGCCGCCCACCTGCTGGCCCGGCTGGCGCCCACGGCGGCAGCGCGCGTCACGCCGGTCTACGGCAGCGAATCGCTGCGCTCGCGCGAGGCGCTGGCCGCCTGCTTCGCGCCGCCGTCGCGCGCCCTGCTCTCGCTGGACCATCGCCAGGGCGCACCGCTCGATCCGGCCGGCGTGTGGGAGCTGCCGGCGCAGTGGCCGCGGCGCCTGATCGTGATGACGCTGTCGAGCGTGGGCAGCGATGGCGGTCCCGACCTCGACACGCTGGCCGCGGTGCGCGCGCGGGCGCCGGACGCGCAGCTGATCGGC
>NZ_AZSN01000391.1:0-694 GCF_000576225.1 Methylibium sp. T29-B
GCCGCGTCGGCGTGCGCGGGCGCGTGGAGGTCGAGCTCACCGGCCAGCAGGTCCAACTCGTCGCCGGCGGTCACGGTCGCGGTGATCGGCAGGACGCCCGGCGCGGGCGCCTCGGGCAGCACGACCTCGTACTCGGCGTCGCCGTGCGCTTCGGCCTCGAAGGGCTGGCCGGCGATCTCGAGCGTGATCGCGGCGTCGCGCACCGGGCTGTTGTCGGCCGCACGGTCGAGGTAGAGCGTGAGCTGCGACCGTCGAGCACGCCGACGAGTTCGAAGGCTTCGGAGACGGCCACGAAGCGGGGCAGCGCCGCGCCGGCCGGGGCCGGTGCTTCGCTGCCGTGGTCGTGGCCTTCGCCGGCGCGGGCGGTTTCGCCGGGAGCGAGCAGGGCCGCGACAACGAGCGCGGCACACAGGAGGGGGGACGTCATGGGATGGGGTTCCTCGGGGAGTTCGGTAGGGTGGGGCGCGGCATTACCGGGGCAGCAGCCCCAGGGCCTGGCGCCAGGCCGACAGCGCGGCGGCCAGTTCGATGTGGCTGCGCGCGGCCTGGCGTTCGGCATCGGCTGCGTCGGCCTCGATGCGCAGGCGGGTCGCAGGTCGGTTTCGCCGAGCTGGAAGGACTTGTCGAGGTAGCCGCGCGACTCGCGCGCCAGCCGGGCACGCCGCTCCGACGCGGCGAGCTGGGTGCGCGCCGC
>NZ_AZSN01000392.1:0-687 GCF_000576225.1 Methylibium sp. T29-B
GCCGGCACGCTGACCGGGCGCTCGAACTGCCAGCCGCGCGGGCCGATGCGCAGCGTGTGGGACCACTCGCCGGGCTGCGGCGCGAGCGCGTGGCAGGCCACGGCGAAGAGTGCCGCCGCCAGCGCGAGCAGGGTGGCGAGGAGGGCGAAGGTGATGAGGCTGAGGCGGCGTGCGGGGGAACGGAGAGGGTGGGGGTGAGAGCCGCTGTTCTTCATCGCATGGCTCCCGAGTCCACCACCGCCACCGTCGTCACCGCCTGCCAGGGGCCGGTCGAGCGGCCCAGCGCCGCGGCCCAGAACCACGCCGAGGTGTCGGTGTAGGCCTGGCCTTCCGCATCCGCGATGCGCTCGCACACGCGCAGCCGCTGCGCACCGCGCTCGGCCTCGAAGCAGCGCCACAGCCGCTGCTGCGCGTCGCGCTCCAGGCGTGCGGCGGCGATGCTGTAGCCGAGGCCACGATAGCAGTCGGCCGCCGGGTGCAGCATGCGCGTGGGGCGCTGCACGTCGCGCAGCACCAGCAGCCGCTCGCCGTCGCTGAAGCGGCCGATCGCGCCGGGGAAAGCGTTGGCGAAACGCTGCTCCACCGGGCTCAGCGCCAGCGGGCGCAGCGTGCGGCCGTCGAACTGCCGCGGCCATTCGACGGCGCTCAACGCGCCGTCGGCCGGCGCCGCGTCGCGCGCCAGCGGCG
>NZ_AZSN01000393.1:0-649 GCF_000576225.1 Methylibium sp. T29-B
TGAAACTGCGCGCGCCAGTCCGCGGCGGCAGTGCACCGGCGGCCGACGCCGAGCAACTGCTGCTGCAACTCGACGCGCCGGCCCTGGCGCAGCTCGCGCCGCTGGCCGATGCGCTGGGGCTGGGGCCGCTGACCGGTCGCGCCCGCCTCGAAACCCGAACCGACGGAGCGCTCGGCGCGTGGCTGCTCGGCAGCGCGGCCAGCGGCAGCCTCGTCACGCGCGGCAGCCTCGAACTTGAGCGCCTGCAGTTCGGCAGCCTCCGGCTCGATGCGGCCCAGGCGCTGGGACGCCACGCTGCCCGGCAGCGAAGCCGTCGGCAGCGCGCTGGCGCGCGCCGCGCTGCAGGGCGAGTTCACTGCCACCCAGATCCGGACGCCGGCGCTGACGCTCCCGACCGTCGCGCTGCAAGCCGACGGCACGCTCGGCGAGCACCGCGCCAGCCTGCGCGCCACGTTGCGGCAGCCGCAGGCCCCGGGCAGCGAGGCCGGCGCCGCCGAACCCGCACCGCTGAGCCTGGTGGCACGACTGACCGGCGCCTGGCAAGCCGGAGAGAACGGTGCACCAAACCTCTGGCGCGCGCGCCTGCCCGAGCTGTCGCTGCTGCCAGTCCCACAGAGCGCGGGGTCGGCGCCCCCTCCGCGGCGGCAGG
>NZ_AZSN01000394.1:0-641 GCF_000576225.1 Methylibium sp. T29-B
CCGCACCGCGGGCCCCGCGTCAGCGCGCGGCCCGGCGGCGCGTGGCCGGCGCGGCTACAGTGCCGGCCATGCACACTCCCGCACCGCGTCTGGCCGGCCATGCGCTGGTCGAGGCATTGATCGCGCAAGGCATCGGCACCTGCTTCGGCGTGCCGGGCGAGAGCTTCCTGCCGGTGCTCGACGGCTTCCTCGAGCACGCCGGGCGCATCCGCTTCGTCAGCTGCCGCCAGGAGGGCGGGGCGGCCTTCATGGCCGAAGCCCAGGGCAAGCTGACGCGCCGCCCCGGCATCTGCTTCGTCACGCGCGGACCGGGTGCGGCCAATGCCGCCGTCGGCCTGCACACCGCCTTCCAGGACAGCACGCCGATGGTGCTGTTCATCGGCCAGGTGGGGGCCGAGGTGCGTGACCGCGAGGCCTTCCAGGAGCTCGACTACCGCGCGGTGTTCGGCCCCAACAGCGGCGGCTTCGCCAAATGGGTGGGCGAGGTGGCCAGCGCCGATCGCCTGCCCGAGTACGTGGCGAAGGCCTTCCACCTGGCGATGCAGGGCCGCCCCGGCCCGGTGGTACTGGCGCTGCCCGAGGACGTGCTGCGCACGCCGACCGCCGCACCGGTGCTGCCGCGCGCGGAGCCGGCCCAGGCC
>NZ_AZSN01000395.1:0-627 GCF_000576225.1 Methylibium sp. T29-B
CGGCCCGGCCGGCGCCGCCGGCGTCGGCACCGTGCAGAGCCGGCCGCCGCGGCGCGCAGACGGTGTCGCACGGCCTGTTCACCGGCGTGCAGGTCTTTCGGCCCGCGGGCGAGGTGAAGCAGTTCGTGCTGCTGCTGGCCGACGAGGCCGGGCCCGACGCGACCGAGCGGCAACTGGCGCAGTCCATGACGAAGGCCGGCGCCCTGGTGGCAGCCGTGCCGCTGGCGCCGTTCCATCGCCGGCTCGAGGCGCAGGGCGGCAGCTGCCTGTACGCGGCGGGCGCCTTCGAGAACCTGGCCCACCAGGTGCAGGCCATCGAGAAGCTGCCGACCTACCTGGAGCCGATGCTGGTCGGTGCCGGCGCATCTCGGGCCGCCTTCGCCTACGGGGTGATGGCGCAGGCGCCGGCCGGCAGCTTCGTGTCGGCGCTGTCGCTGGGCTTCTGCCCGCGCCTGGACGACAGGACCCCACTATGCGCCACCCACGCGCTGCGCTGGCAGGCGGTGGCCGGCGGTCGCGGCGTGGAACTGCAACCGGCGACGCAGGCGGTCGCGCCCTGGGCGGCGGTGCAGAGCGGCAGCGAGACCGCCGCCTGCAGCGCGAGCACGTCCCAGCCTTCGTCGCGCG
>NZ_AZSN01000396.1:0-606 GCF_000576225.1 Methylibium sp. T29-B
CGCTGGCCCGGCGTCGCGCAGCGCCTGCGACAGCCACTCGCGGCCCTGGCCCTGCGCTTCGCCGTCGACGCTGCCGCGAACGATCAGCACCGAGCGGCCCTGCCACGGGCCCTGCGGGCCGAGCACGGCCCACAGGGCCTCCGAATCGAAGCGCCCCGCGTCGGACGGCGGCTCGACGATCGCGCCCGGCGCCACACCGGCCGCACGCAAGGCCGCGCTGGTGCCCAGCCCCGGGGATCCGAACCGCAGCGTGGCCGGCCAATCACCGCCAGCCGGCCGCTGCGAGAAGAACTGCGTCACCGCGTTCGGACTCACGAACACCAGCAGCTGCGCTGCGACAGCGTCTGCCATGCCAGCCGCACCGGCGCCGGGTCGGCCGGCGCCTCGATCGCGATCAGCGGCAAGGCCGCCGCCACGACGCCGCGCTCGGCCAGCCGCGCCACCCACTCGCGCGCCTGCTCCTCGGGACGGGTGACGAGCACGCGCATGCGGCGGAGGCCCGTCGAGACGACGACGTTCAGAGCGCCGCCAGCAGCGCGTCGCCACCGCGCTGGCGCAACTGCTGCGCCACCGCGAGGCCCAGCGTCTCGGCCCCGGCGGTGTCGG
>NZ_AZSN01000397.1:0-588 GCF_000576225.1 Methylibium sp. T29-B
CCTCGCGGCGCTGCCGGGACGCCAAGCCGACTTCCGGCACGCCATCGACACGGCGCTGGCCTATGCGAGCGTCGTGCGATGCCCGCGCCTGCACGTGATGGCCGGCCGGCTGCCGGCCGGCACCGAACGCGCCGCGCTGCAGCCGACCTTCGTGGAGAACCTGGCGTGGGCCGCGAGGCAGGCCGCCGGAACCGGCGTCGATCTGCTGATCGAGCCGATCAACCTGCGTGACATGCCGGGCTACTTCCTGAATCGCCAGGACCACGCGCACGAGATCGTGCAGCTGGTGAACGCGCCCAACCTGAAGGTGCAGATGGACCTCTACCACTGCCAGGTGGTGGAGGGCGACGTGGCAATGAAGCTGCGGCAGTACCTGCCCACCGGCCGCGTCGGCCACCTGCAGGTGGCCGGCGTGCCGGAGCGCCAGGAACCCGACATCGGCGAACTGAATGCAGCCTACCTGTTCGACGTGATCGACGCGCTGGGCTACGGCGGCTGGGTCGGCTGCGAGTACCGGCCGCGCGGCGAGACGAGCGCCGGCCTGGGCTGGCGGCAGCGCTGATCCGCCGACGGCCCGGTTCAGGCCGG
>NZ_AZSN01000398.1:0-580 GCF_000576225.1 Methylibium sp. T29-B
CCCAAGTTTCCTCGCCCCCCGCGGGGGCGGGCTGGGCGCAGCCCGGCCCTGGGGGTGCTCAGTGGCGCCCGGCGCGCTCCAGGTGCTGCAGCGGAAGCGCCGCGCCGGCCTTCACCTCGCCGAGCGAGAAGCTGGTGTGCAGGTCCTTGAAGTTGGGCAGGTTCAGCAGCGTCTCCAGCGCCAGCGCCGAGAAGGCGTCCAGGTCGGTCGTCATGACCTGCAGCTCGAAGGTGCCCGATCCGCTGATGTAGTGGCAGGCGATGACCTGCGGGATGCGGCGGATCGCCTCCTCCAGCGCACGCGTCGCCGCGGCCGTGTTGCGCTCGGCGTCGACGCGCACGAAGGCCAGCACGCCCAGGCCGATCTTGCGGCGGTCGATCTCGGCGCGGTACCCGCGGATGTAGCCCTGCGTCTCCAGCCACTTCACGCGCCGCCAGGTCGGCGCGGTGGACAGCCCGATGCGCGCGGCCAGCTCGGCGTTCGACAGCCGCGCGTCCTGCTGCAGCGCACCGAGGATCGCGACGTCGTAGCGGTCGAGCGCGGCGTGCGGCGCGTCGTCGCCGGCCGGGTCGGGTGCGGC
>NZ_AZSN01000399.1:0-559 GCF_000576225.1 Methylibium sp. T29-B
CGCGCCCGGCCCTCGTCGCCCAGCGCCAGCAGGTCCTCCTGGCCCAGGTGCACGCCGGGGGCGCCCAGTTCGGCGGCGAGCTGCCAGTGGTCGTTGACGAACAGCGCGGCGCCGGTCCCGCGCGCTGCGGCGATGCCGCGCTGCAAGGTGGCGCGCAACGCGGGATGCCAGCCGGCGTCGGGGACGGCTGGCGTCTTGAGGCGCAGCTGCAGCGTGCGGACGCCGGCGGCCAGCACCTGCTCCGCCCGCGCGGCGCTGTCGACGATGGCGTAGAGGCCGAGCGAGGCGGGCGGTGCCTCAGACTCGGCAGCCGGCGCGAACACCGGCGCAGCGCCCCACGACAGCCAGGGCATCAGGCTCGGATCGCTGGCGAACCCGGCCGCGGCCCGCACCGGCCCGCGGCCCGCGCCGGCCGGGTGAGCGTGGCGCAGTGCGTGGCCGGTCGCCATCTTGGCCAGTACCAGCGCGTCGGCCGGCACGAAGCCGAGCGCCAGGGCGGCCGCCGCGCTGCTGGCGAAGGTGCAGCCGCTACCGTGGTGGTGTGGCGTGGCGATGCGCG
>NZ_AZSN01000400.1:0-558 GCF_000576225.1 Methylibium sp. T29-B
CTGGAGGGCGCGCTGTGGTGGCAGCCGGCCGGCGCGGACGGCCGCATCTGGCGGGCGCCGCTGCCGGCCGGTGATGCCGCGCAGCGCCTCGCCGCGACGCTGGCCTCGGGCGCACTGGATCGGTCGCCGCCACCCTGAGTGCCTGCGCGCGAACGGTCGGCCCCGCATAATGCCGGGTTGCCCTGCATGCCTGCGGGGCTAGGGCCTGTTAACGCTACCGGAGGGCTCGCGTGACCCAGGAAACGGACGCCATCAAGGCGCACAGCGCAGCCGGGGTCGGCCCCCGGCGAGCATGGGCAACGCCGAGGGCGCCCGTTTCCTGGGATCACCCTTCGGGCCCGTGCTGCGCAGACCGCAGGGAGGCGTTGCTCAGTCGTTGCGTGCAACAGCACGCCGCCTCCCTCGCGCCTACCCCTGCGGCCTGCGCAGCACGGGCGCGAGCCCTCCGGTAGCGTTAACAGGCCCTAACCCACCATGCTGGACACGCCCCCACCCGATCGCGCTGCCGCAGCCTCAGCCGCCGACGGGCAAGAGGCCGCGCCGCGCCGCCTGCCGGCC
>NZ_AZSN01000401.1:0-559 GCF_000576225.1 Methylibium sp. T29-B
GCGCCGGTGCGCTGGAGCGAAGCGGCGGCCACGGCCTGAACGCCCGATGGACCGCGCCTGGCCGCCGTCGACCGGCCCTACGATGGCCTCGCCGCGCTGCCGCGCGAGCTGTGGCTGCCGACGCTGATCAGCGCGGTCGGGACTAGCGAGGCGCGGCTGCGGCAGGGGCCGGCCTGGCTCGCGGCGCTCGAGGCCGGCGAGTTGCCCGATGCGGCGCTCGACTTCGACGATCCGCAGGCGCTGCAGCCGTTGCGTCAGGCGATCGGCGAGCTAGGCCTGCACGAACTGGCGCGCGAGGCCCCGGCCGCAGCGCAGCAGGTGCTGCGCACGGCGCTGTGGCATCTGGACCGGCTGATCGACCGCCCGACCGACGAGCCGCGTGAGACCGCGATCGCCGAGATGGTGGCGGCGTTCCGCGCCGAATGGACGCTGCTGCACGCCGACTGGGAGCACCTGCTCGCGCTGCTGCAGGACCTGGGCGAGCTCGCGGCCCTGCAGCGCGACGCGCTGCGCGGCCGGCTGGCGCGGCGCGAATGGCAGGCAGCCCAGCAGCTGGCGG
>NZ_AZSN01000402.1:0-544 GCF_000576225.1 Methylibium sp. T29-B
GGCGCTCGACGGCGAGGTGCTGGACGCGCTGGCCGAGGCGCGCCGCTTCGTGCGCGAGCAGGCCATCGCGGTGTCGGACCGCCGCTGGCGCCAGACCGTCGGGCTGCTGAAGACCGCCGCCGCGAGCAGCGGCCGCGGCGCGGTGTCACGCATCGACCTGTGGTTGCTGCCGTACTGCCTGGCCGAGCAGCCGGCGCAGCTGGCGGTGCTGAGCGACTGGGTGCATGCCACGCTGCTCGGCGCGCAGCCGCTCGAGGCCGCCTGGCTCACGCGGGCGATCGAGGCCTTCGAGCAACAGTTCGGCATCGAGTGCCAGCCGCGCCAGGACGACGGTGAAAGCGGCAAGATGGCACTGGCGCACGCGATCGGCGGCCTGGAGCAGGGACCCGGCATGGCCCGCATGGTGACGGCGTCGCTGGAAGCGCGGATGCTGCCGCGCTACGGGGCACGCCACATCGCGGCGCGCGTGTCGCAGCTCGACGAGGTGCTGGCGCGCGCGCACGACCACCTGCAACCGCTGCGCGCCCGCGCCGCCGCCGTGGGC
>NZ_AZSN01000403.1:0-524 GCF_000576225.1 Methylibium sp. T29-B
GGTCGTCGTGCTCGGCCTGCAGCGCGATGCCGAGCACGCGCTGCGTGCGCGCACCGGCCGCCGGCGTGTCGCGCCAGGCCATGTGGCGCAGGCTGAGGCGGCGGTCGTCCAGGCGCCACTGGCCACGCAGTGCACCGCTGCGCGCGTCCAGCCGCACCAGCGACGAATCCATGCGGTCGAGGTTCAGTTTCTGCCGGCCGGTCTCGGGCCGCGTGGGCACGCCGCCGTTGGCCACCCACAGCGAAGGTGCGTCGTGGCCGCCCGTGTCATCGTCGTCGAGCAACAGTTCGTGCGCGTCGATGCCGTGCGTGGGCCACTCGTCCAGCTTCTCCAGCGAGCGCGCGTCGCGCACGCCGATCCACGCGGAGCCGGTCTCGAGGTCGGTCTCGGTGGTGTAGAGGCGCGTGCCGCCGGCGCCGGCGATCACGTGGCCGTTGAAGGCGCGGCCGGGCTCCGCCCACTGCCACTGCGGCGAACGCCGGCCGTCGGGTTGCCAGCGCACCAGCCAGTCGCCGGGGCGGCGG
>NZ_AZSN01000404.1:0-523 GCF_000576225.1 Methylibium sp. T29-B
CCCCGGCTGCGCGTGGCGGCGCGTCAGCTCGCGCAGCGACGGGGCGGCTTCGCTCACCGACCGGCCAGCCACAGCAGCGCCAGGCCGACCGCCGCCGGCAGCGCCTGCACGTAGAGGATCTTGCGGCTGGCGGTGGCGGCACCGTACAGCCCCGCGACCAGCACGCACAGCAGGAAGAAGACCTTCACGCCACTGCCGGCGGCGCCCAGGCTCAGGCCCCAGAACAGGCCGGCGGCCAGGAAGCCGTTGTAGAGCCCCTGGTTGGCGGCCAGCACCTTGGAGGCCGCCGCCGCTTCCGGCGTCTGGCCGAAGGCGCGCAGGCCGGCCGGCTTGTCCCACAGGAACATCTCCAGCACGAGGATGTAGACGTGCAGCAGCGCGACGAGCGCCACCACGGTGTCGGCGAGCAGGGCCATGAGCGCATCTCCTGTGAGGGAACCGGGGCGCCGGCCGGGGCCGCGCGCGGCCCGATGATGCCGCGCGGCGGACGCGCCGGCGACCGGCTCTCGAGGAAACGCCGGGC
>NZ_AZSN01000405.1:0-519 GCF_000576225.1 Methylibium sp. T29-B
CCGCCACGTCCCAGGCGCCGGCGCAACTCCAGGCCGACACCTCGCCCACGCTGTAGCCGGCGAATGCCGCGGGCGCCGCCGGCAGCTCGGGCGCCAGGATCTCCCAGCTGGCGCGGGCCAGCGCCACCAGCGCCGGTTGCGCCCAGGCGTTCGCGTGCAGGCCGGTGCCGGCCTGCGCCTCGGCCACCAGGTCGCGGCCGAGCGCCGCGCCGAAGTCCTGCAGCACCGCGAGGCCGCGCGGGTGCGCGGCCACCAAGTCGAACATGTCGGGCGACTGCGTGCCCTGGCCGGGGCAGACGATGGCGTAGTCGCGCACCCGGAGGGCCTTCCTCAGCGCGCCGGTTCGAGGGCGGCGACGAACAGGCAGGCCGCCAGCAGGTCGGCGCTGCCGCCCGGGCTCAACCAGCGCTCCACCAGCTGCCGGTGCACGCGCACCGCGTGAGACTGCCAGCCGCTGCGGTGGACGCCGCCGGCGTCGAGGAACTGGCGCGCGGCGCTCTGCGCGACGCGAGCCGGCGG
>NZ_AZSN01000406.1:0-516 GCF_000576225.1 Methylibium sp. T29-B
CGCGGCTGGCGTCGCGGCGGGCGCGGACTCGGCGGACGGCGGCAGCCCGGCGAGCTGGCGCGCCTGCGCCACGCTGGCGCGGATCTGCTGGGCGAACGGGCTGTCGGGCGGCTCCACGCGCGCCAGTGCCTCCCAGTGCTTCACCGCCGTCGGGTAGTCCTTGCGGTCGAAGGCGATCAGGCCGGCGAAGGCGAGCGCCTTCGGGTGCGCCGGGTCGAGCGCGAGCGCGCGTTCGACCAGCCGAGTCGGCTCGCCGTGCATCGCATCGCGGTCCAGCGCGACCAGCGAGGCGCCGAGGTCCACCAGCAACGAGGGGTCGCGAGGATTCAGCGCGACGGCCTTGCGGTAGGCCTCGACGGCTTCCGCATGCCGGCCCAGCGCCGCGTAGGAGCGCGACAGCATCTGCCAGCCCTCGGCGTCGTCGGGGCGGGACTTCAGCCGCTCGGCGAGTTGATCGACCATCGCGGCGATCTGCGCCCGGGCCGGGTCGCCGCCCGCGCCGCTCGCAGCGGCCGG
>NZ_AZSN01000407.1:0-514 GCF_000576225.1 Methylibium sp. T29-B
CTGGAAGGCGCGCGTGCGCAGTGGCGCCGCAGCGTGCAGCCTGGGAGCGGCTGTCCACGGTGGCCGTGGGGCCGCTGGTGGAGCGGCGCTCGCTGCGGCAGATCGATTTCGCGCCCACGCGGCCGGCGCTGATCGAGAAGGCGGTGCGCGCCGCGCCGGCCGACGCCGCCGCGATGGAGCGCGTGGGCACACCCGCCAAGGGCCTGCCCGCGCTGGAGTGGTTGCTGTGGAGCCGGCCCGTGGCGCCGGGCACGCCGGCCTGCCGCTATGCCGTGGAAGTGGCACGCGACATCCAGCGCGAGGCCGACGCGCTGGCGCAGGCCTTTGCCGCCCAGGCCACGGCCGCGGCCGAGCACGACGCCGACGGCGAGGTGGACGAAGCCAGCGTGGTGGCCGGCAGCACCGAGTTCGTGAACCAATGGGTGGGCGGCGTGGAGCGCCTGCGCTGGGCCCAGATGGAAAAGCCGCTGCGCGCCGCCGCCGGCCGCGCGCCCGACTGGCCGCGCGCCGCCAG
>NZ_AZSN01000408.1:0-512 GCF_000576225.1 Methylibium sp. T29-B
CCGCGCCTACGGCAGCCAGCCGCTGGCGCGCGGCCACAGTGGGCCGGTGGTGCGTGCGCTGGTCGGGCTGCTGGAAGACGCGCGCGTGGAGCACCTGGCCTGCCGCGAGCTGCCCGGGCTGCGCCGGCTGTGGCTGCGCTTCCACACCGCCAGCCCGGCGCTGGGCGACGGCTTCGAGGCACTGATGCAGCGGCTGGCGCGCAGCCTGCTCGACGCCGGCTACGGCGACCCGCACCCCTGGGTGGCGAAGGGCCGGCGGCTGTTCTTCCTGGACGACCACGGCCAGGTGCTCGCGGTGCCGCACACCGCCGCGCTGCGCACGCTGGCCGCGCGGCTGGGCCACGACATCGGCCAGATGCGCGCCGGCTTCAACGACCGCGAGTACCTGGTGCAGCCGAGCTACCGCGACGACAACGCCTGGCTGTGGCTGCCCGAGCAGGCCGCGCCGGCGGCCGAGACCCCGGTGCCGCCCCCTCAGGCGGCCGGCGCGAACGACACACCGCCGCAGCCCG
>NZ_AZSN01000409.1:0-508 GCF_000576225.1 Methylibium sp. T29-B
GACGGCTGGCGGCCGCGCGCGCGGCGGCGGCCCGCCTGTGCGAGGCGATCGGCCACACGACGGCGCTGGCCGTGTGGAGCGAGCGCGGTCCCATCATCGTGCATTGCGAGACCCCTTCGTGTCAGCCGCTCACCATCGGCCTGCGTTTGGGAAGCGTGATGCCCTTGTCGAGTTCCGCGACCGGCCGCTGTTTCGCCGCCTGGTTGCCGCGCGAGCAGATCGCGGCCGTGCTGGCGCGTGAACGCGGCGCCAGGCCGGCGCGCCCCCTGGCGCGGCTCGCCACCGGGTCCGGTTGGGCCACCCGGATGGCGGCGGTCCGCGCGCGCGGCGCCGGCACGGCCGACGGCGATCCGCAACCGGGTCTCGTCACCTGGTGTCATCCGGTGTTCGATGCCACCGGCCGCCTCGTGCTGGGCCTGGTCACGCTGGGCCCGAGCGCCGCCTTCAACGGCCGGGCCGGCGGCATGATCGATCGGGCCGCGCAGTCGGCCGCCGCGGCGCTGTCGCG